>NZ_OY782038.1:5405000-5629240 GCF_963677575.1 uncultured Draconibacterium sp. | reverse complement strand
TGCTTCGGGCTGTAAGAGAATTAAGAGACATTGAAACCGTTTTTAGTAAAATTGGTGCGGAGTTGCCTAATCCTCTTCCGATAACTCTGGTAAATGAGAATGGAACAGAAAAAGAAGTAAAGGTTAAATTAGTTCCCAAATCGGAAAAAGCATATTTGTGGGATGAGCGGTTTGGAAACCAAAGTTTCTTTTGGAAAGAAGAGGATTTCAATGATATGGAAAACATAAAACAATTCTTCTCGCTGAACGACGATATTGCTTATATACAGATTGTTGAAATGCTAAGTAAATATGATAGTCCTGCTTTTTTTGAATATTTGAATACATTTATGACAAAAGCTGACCAAACTGATGCAATAATTATTGATGTACGAAACAACGGAGGAGGAACCCGTGACCTGATACAGGAGTTGGCAGGTTATTTTGTTCACCCCGATTCTGTTTATGTGGTAAATGCTACAAGGCAAAGAGGAAAATTACCGTTGAGCAACGAGATAAAAGAAGAATTGCACAGCCGTTATTTGTTTTCAAAAAATGAATTGGATATTAGAGAACAAAAGGCTGTAGATAAGTTTATGTACTCATTTAAGCCAATGTACGATTTAGATGATGAGAAATACAGTGACTTCCATTATTACATTCTTAATGGTGAGAAACTGGCAAAAAACAAATACCATTACAACAAACCAATTTACATTTTGGCTAATGAACGGACATTTAGTGCCGCATCAGTTCTCGTTTCGGTATTTAAAGGATTGCCAAACATAAAAATTGTTGGAGTAAATACTGATGGTTCGAGTGGCAACAGTCGGCGGTTTGAATTACCGAAGTCAGGGTTTAGAGGAAAAATAAGTACGATGGTTTCTTTTCAAAAAGATGGCAAAATATTAGATGGGATTGGCACACAACCCGACATTAAAATTGATAGAGACTTAGATCAAATTTTCTTTAAAGAAGATTTTCAGCTTGAAAAATTAAAAGAGATAATAAGTGTTTAACGTCAGAACTTATTGACAAATTGGAATTATGTAATTTAATTTAAGTTGATGAAATGAACGAAGAGAGATTTTACAGAGAACATACATTTTTAAAAAATTTGTTCTCAATATAGTCTCACGATTCTAATAAGTCTCTCTATTTCAACATTTAAATTGAATCGATTTGATCTTAAAAACGAGCCCCAAAGAGGGTACTTTTAAGGTACTAATCGAGAGCAAATTCTTCCTATTAAGGAATATTAGGACTCCAGCCCTTCCAAATTCAACAATATTAAATGAAGACAGGAAATTCTTCTGCAATTATAGGATAACAAGAATAAAGGCTGCCGCAAATTAACCTTTGGGCAGCCTCTTCAATGTGTAAATATGTTACTATTAATCTAAAACTTTCGGTATTTAAAGTCGAGAAGTTTGTTGGCCTCCGGCTCAACAAAACGGGCCGAAGCAATATCCCAGTGTAATAATTTCTTTGGGAAGCGATTTGCAATTACTCCCAATAATATCGACTCTGTAAGGCGGGCTGCATAGGTAAATGAAGCACTGCATTCATCTTTTCCCAAACAGGTATCGACAAATTGGTGATAGTGATCAGCCTTATCCATTTCAGGAAAGTTAACAGGTTCATACTTCCCGTTTACAATTAGTTTCGGATAATCCCAGTGAGGAAGAAGCAGTTTCCCTTTTTCGCCGATAAACATAGCTCCCTGGTTTGGAAGTTTCTCTTTATTCGGCAATTTCAGATCGGCATGTCTCTTTGGAGCTCCCGGGCCATCGTACCAAACCCATTTCAATTGATCGGTTGTATATTTTGTTCCCGGAAATTCGTAGGTTACGATATTGTGTTCAGGATGTCCAAAGCCGATAGGTTTTCGGCATTTCGTCTTAATGGTTTTTGGCACATCCAGATCGAGAGCAGTGTACGGTGTATCAAAAATGTGTACTCCCATATCTCCTAAAGTTCCGCAACCGTAATCTAATAATTTTCGCCAATTTCCGGGATGATAAAATCCTTCTTTATAAGGACGTTCTGGTGAAGTTCCCAACCACAGGTTCCAGTCTAATGTCTCCGGTACAGGATCGCTACCACCGGGAGCTTCTCCATCGTATCCCCAATTTTTGGGTGACCAGGCACGAACGGTATTTACTTTACCAATAATTCCTTGCTGAATTAATACCACCGCTTTTCGGTACATGTCGCTTGAGTGACATTGGATACCCATTTGGGTAATAAGGTCATTTTCTTCAGCATATTTACGCATAGCCCGCGCTTCGGACACATGATGCGTGAGCGGTTTTTGACAATAAACAGGTTTTCCCATTTGCATAGCCAGCATAGATGCAGGCGCATGGGTATGGTCGGGCGTTGATACAATTACTGCATCAATATCTTTACCCATTTTATCAAAAAGCACCCGGTAGTCTGCAAACGTCTTTGCCTCAGGATATAACATATTAGCTTCTGCCAACCGAATTGAGTCGACATCGCATAGTGCTGTAACTTCAACCATCGGATGAGAAGCTATTGATTTTAAATCAGAAAGCCCCATTCCTCCAACTCCGATATGTGCTGTTCTCAATTTACCATTTTTTGTTAGTGCCCATACTGATGACGGCAACATGGTAATGGATGCAAATGCCGCTGCATTTTTCAGAAAATCTCTTCTTTTCATCTTATTAAAATTGTTTATTTATTCGGTATAAGATGTAACTCCCGATGAATTTTAATCATTTTTATGGGTGTATTTTAAAATGTTAAAATTCATGGTCGTTTCATTAATCTATTTTTTGCGCGGGCGTTGATTTATAAACAAAAGTATTGTTATAATTTACCCCGATCATTTTTTGTTATAGTTTCCGAATCTTCATATTTCTAAATTGGGTAAGGCCACCATGATCTTGCAACCCGATGTGTCCTTTTTTTGCCACGCCGTAGTAAAGTGCATTTTTCCATTTGCAGTTACTTTTACGCTCTTTCCAATCGTCGGTCCATAATTCGTATTCCACTACTTTTTTCCCGTTTAAATAGTGTTCTACTTTGCTTCCTTTAACAATAATGCGCGTAGTGTTCCACTCGTCAAGTGGTTTTACTTTGGCACCAATTGGCTTTTGCATTGCATAATTAGACCCGGTATACTGGCTGTCGTTGAGTTTTGTTGGCCAGCCTTTATCGTCTAATAACTGATACTCAGGGCCTGTTTCATAAATTTTTTCAGCAACGCCTTCCTGTACATGGTAAAAAATACCACTATTACTTTCGGGTGCAATTTTCCATTCCAGATACAATTCAAAATCTTTGAACTGTTTTTTTGTGATAATATCTCCTCCATGGTCACTTCCTGTACCGGAATTATTAAGGATACCATCAATTACTTTCCATCCTTTTACTTCATCACCACCCTGAAAAATTTTCCAACCATCAAGGTCTTTTCCGTTAAAAAGCAGTTCCCATCCAGCTTTTTTTTCAGCTTTAGTTAAAGTATTTAACTCTTGTGAATTTCCTAATAATGCAGTTGCTAAGATAGATGCAACTATTAAAATTGTTTGTTTCATGCTATTAAAGTTGATTATTAAATAATTGAACTCGTCCTGACTTATTAAGCCAAATTTTAGATCAATTTTGTATAAATTCTTCCAGTATATATTTTCAAATTCATAATAAATAAGTAGAATACCTGATAGAGCCTTTTAACCAGAGCTTTTGATACAACTGTCATCTCTATTTCTGTTGTCTAATTATTATTCAGACCTCGAATTTTCGAGCAGGAATTATCTTTTTTCAATACCCCAATTTTTATTAGGCACATCCGAAGTTTCAATAAGCAGTTCGCCTCCCGAGACTATTTCCTGATGGGTTAACCAGTTTCGTTTTAACTCTTCTCCATTCAGCTTTACTCTTTTGATATAAAAGTGATCCTTATTGTAATTTTCAATTTTGATATCGAATGTTCTGCCATTTCCCCAATCCAGTTTCACCGTTTGAAAAACAGGTGCCGTAAGATAGTATACCGGCTCACCAACATTGGCCGCCGATAGTCCGAGACTGCGCAATACAAACCACGACGACATGGTTCCCGCATCGTCATCCATTGTACGCAAATATGCCTTTGGACGGTTATTGTAAATGCGTCCAATATACGGATCAATGCCTTTGCTGTTATTGTTAAAATAGCATTGTACAACCGTATCGAGCAATAATTCTCTGAACAGCTTTTGAGATTTCCATGGCTCTTTTGTAGCATTGTATAAGCCAGGTACCTGGAGGTCGGGCTGATTAGCGTGGTTGTAGTTATTTTCCTCAAAAAAACGATCGAGTTGCTCTAAAAAAGCGTCCTCTCCTCCCGCCAACTCTTTTAATCCTGCCACATCAAACGGCACAAACCAGCGATACTGCCAAATAGTTCCCTGGTAAAGTCCGCGCGCCTGCATACGATCAATGTCTGGTTGGTTCAAATCCTTAAAATCTTTCAACCAATACTTTTTATATTCCAAAGCCTTTTTTCTGTATTTAGAGCTAAGATCATTGTCTCCGGTAATTTTTAAGATCTCGGAGAGTGCCCAACAATCATAACTCGATTCCAGTGCTTTGTCTGGCGATTTGTAATCTAAATTTTCAGCTTCTTCCAGCAGATATTCTTTAATTTCGTCAAACGGAATATCATATCCTTTGTTCCACGCGTCTAACAAAACAACCATTGCATGCTCGGTACGTACTGTTGGCGAAGGTTCGTGCCTGGTTGCCCAATTGTCTTTCCCATAAGGATATAAATTCGCAACAGACCAGGCTATGCCACTGTATTCTTCCGGATAAAACAGAGATAACATTGGCAACTGTTCTCTGTAATTATCCCAAATGGCCCATCCATTATAAACGGGAATAGCAGAATTTTGAACAGAACCATCAATGGCAGTATAAACACCGTCATCTTCCGAAATAAGATAAGGAGCCTGCAGGCCCCGGTATAATAACGAATAAAACAGCTCGACCCTGTCTTTCTCTCCCGACACCTGAATTCGGTTTAACAAATTACTCCATTGTGCTTGTGCACTCAGACGTACCTGTTCAAAACTATTATTCCATATTCTTTCTTTGGCATAATCGGCATTTACCGATGAGAAACCAATATTTACCTGAATATCAGCTGTTTTATTGCCTTCAATCAGAAATTTGTGTTCCGCTGTTTCAACTATCGACTGGCATCCAGGCACCTGCAAATAATAATAAATCCGGTAAATTCCACGGCTACAGGTAGTTTTTGTATCAATCCAGCCACTAATTGCATCCTCTTCAACTACATGATCTTCTGCTACAAACCGCCCCGACAACGCATATGATAAATCGACTATCACCCCGTTATTTGTATCTGGAAAATGATACCTGTGAATACCAAAATTATGCAAAACACTCATTTCGGCATTAATCCCGTTTGTAAAGTTAACTTTGTAGTAACCGGGTTCCGCCTGTTGGTTTTCCTTAATCAGCTCAGTTTGCTCATTACCACTTAAAATTGGTTTAATAAGAATATTTCCTCCCGACCCCGTACAACCAACACCTTCGAGATGTGTATGCACAAATCCGTTATAATTTTTTGCATAATACTCGTAACCGGTATGCGTATGCGGCGTGGTAACCGGCCCAATACTTAACATGCTAAACGGATACGACGCTGATGGCGACATCTGTCCATGATCGCCTGAAGTACCAAGAAATACATTTACAGCTTTCACCTTGTTCCCGGTATCAGTTTTTTCCTCTCCTTTATTTGTGGTTTCTATAGAACAAGAAACCAGCATAAAAAATCCGGCAGCAATTAATTGCCAAAACGCAATTCGTTTCATATCAAACTTCATCATTAATAATCAAAAAATTTTATTCAACGCCCCAGGCTCTGTTTGCTTTTGGCCCCATTTCAAAAATCAGTTTTCCGCCATTTTCAATAGCTTCGTGCGAAATCCATGGAGTGCTCAATTTTTCGCCATTTAATGTTGCCGACTGAATATATTTGTTTTCGTCAGAAGCATTATGAGCTTCAATCTCAAACGTTCTCCCATTCTCCAGATTAACCGATACATGTTTAAACATGGGGCTACCAATTGAGTACTCAGGAATACCGGGAGTTACCGGATAAAATCCCATTGCCGAAAAAACGACAAAAGCCGACATTCCTCCTCCGTCTTCATCGCCGGGAACACCCATTAAATCGTTTCGGAACCACTCTTTAATAAGTTTCCTGATAAGTTTCTGGGTTTTCCAGGGTTGCCCTGCGTAATTGTATAAATACGGAATATGTAACGAAGGCTCATTAGCCATTGTAAATTGCCCTACATTACCGGTTTGATCGGGTAACTGAGCATAAAAACCAAATTTACTGCGTCCAAGCGACTCTTTAAATGTACGGTCAAGCTCTTTCACAAATTGCTCTTCATCACCCATCAAATCGATTAAATCAGGAATATTGTGTTGAACATCCCAACGGTAGGTCCATCCATTATTCTCTCCGTAATAATCTCGTGCCCCCATCCCGCCAGAGAACTTATAATCAAACGGTTCAATAAATTTCCCGTTTTTATCTTTTGGATGAAAAAAACGGGTTTTTCCGTTAAACAGATTTCGGTAATTGTACGACGCTTTTTTGAAAAAAACCGCATCTTGTTCTTTACCCAACTCGCCGGCAATTTCCGATAAACACCATTCATCATAGGAAGTACCCAGTGTTACTGCAACCGGCTGGCGTTTTTCGCCGGAATTAACCTCTGGAATAGTCTCTTTTTCGCCATGCTGTATAGCCGGAATATAGCCGTGCTTTTTGTAAAACTCATCTAACTCGCCGGCAGGTTCCCCCGACCAGGGAGCCAATGTTTTTTCGGTAATTGCACCTTTACATGCTTCATATGCTTTTTCAAGATCGAAATTTCGCACTCCCTTTCGGTAACCATCGATAACTGTTGCTACGCCGTGGTTTGAATTCATCCGGCGACTATCGCCGGTAATTTCAGGGAAAGTTGGCCACCAGAAATTATCCATTTGTTCTGACATTCTGACAAATGAATTAAGAATATCTTCTTCCTTCTTTTTATCCAGTAAAACCCGCAAGGGGTGATGCGCCCGATAAGAATCCCAAATCCAGTCGTCGGTGTAAAACGGACGTCCATTATCATTATGTACCTTTTTATCGAATGCACTGTAATATCTTCCATCTTCTGAAATACAAACCGGGCGCTCATAACAGCGGTACAGCGAAGTATAAAAGACAGCTTGTTCGTCAGGAGTTCCTCCTTCAATCTCAATTTTTCCGAGTGCATTGTTCCAAATAGCACGGCCTTTTGCCTGAATTTCATCAATGCTTTTCAATGCAACTTCGCGGTACATATTTGCTTTTGCTTGTTTTACATCAATAAACGAAATTCCGTAATCAACATTTAGCACTTTTGTTCCCTGAGGATATTTTAGCACCATACAGGCATTTCTTCCTTCGGCATTTTGGGCTTCTATTAGTTCACCTCCTTTTAATTGCGCCAGTACTTCCGGCGTTTTATCAGGAACCAAATAGATATACACTTTGGTATGGTTGGCAATCCATTGGTATCCACTTAGTGCTTTGCCATCCCAGCTTAATGCTCCATTTCCCGATGTTAAAATTAAATATGAAGGAGCATTCTTTTCAAACTCAATTTCGTAGGCTGCCGATTGATGCGACACTCCAAAATTTACCAGAATTTGCTGTTCATCTAAATAAACGGCATACGAATAAGGTGTTATTTGTTCCTGATCGAAACTGTAATTAACGACAGGTCTTATCTGATTCTCGCTCCCCTGAAACGGGCTTAAGCGAAAGGCAGAACTTCCACGATGACTGGTTACTACCAAAGGTAAAGCATGTAGTTCAACACCAGTATAATCGCCACGCTCGGGATAAACACGCAACATACTGTTGGGTAAATGAATGGTTGGATAAGTTGGAACTAAAAGGTGGCTTATATTTCCCATGTATGGATTTACAAAATCCACAGGTTGTTTCATTTTGTTCGCATTTTCCTTTTGGGCACACGAAAATAGAAGAACCGCAATGCTAATAAGCAATGCTTTTTTAAAATTAGGTATCATTGGTTTTCAATTTTAAGTTCGCAAAAGAGGCTGCCAATTTTAATTTTGCGTAGCCGCAATTACACCGCGAATATAACCAATTGACTCTGCAATTCCCATAAAAGGGTTGTCCATGTTACGTTCGTGCTCCAAACTTACCATTCCGGTATATTTTACTTTCCGAAGCGTTTTTACTACTCCGGGAATATCAATAATTCCACGGCCAACCTCAACAGAATAGCCAGCACCTGTATTTCCGGTAACATCTTTTAAATGAATATCGAAAACTCGTGAATGGTATTTTTTAATATCCTTAACCACATCGTTTCCGTTACGTGTATCATGACCAATATCCAGACACATTCCTATTCTTGGATCCAAATCTTTTACATGTTCCCACACATCTTTTGCATCGGGATATTTGTTAATGTCAGGCCCATGTAAATGAATTGCAATATTGAAACCATACTCTTTTACTTTCTTATCTACGTATGGTAACAAATCGTATTCGGGTACCGCAACAATAAGTTTCACCCCCACTCTTCGGGCATATTCAAAAGCCTGATCTATTTCTTTTTCCGACTTCATATAAATTGGACCAACGGCGTAACCATTAATTCCATTGTCTTTTAGCTTTTTTACAAAAGAATTTATTTCTGTTTGAGTGCTGTTTAGCGGCAAATGAAAATCTTTGATACATAGGTTATGTACATCTGTACGATTCATTGTGGCTATGGTTTTATCAATATCGAAATGTACAAAAGTGTATCCTGCCATTGCAATATCAAACAGTTCTTTTGTCTCGGGTGCCGGCTGAGGATCCGGCCGTTCCTGGGCTAATAATACATTGCTAACTAATAATAAAGCAATAAAAATAATTACTGTTTTTTTCATCTGTATATTGTTTACTTTTAATAATTAAACAGAACTTATCTATCTAATTTCTATTCCGATAATGTTTCTTTAATTGCGTTCTCAATAATTGGTTGCATCACCTCATAACCAGCAGTAGTTGGATGAACTCCGTCTTTTGTAAGCTCTTTTTTCATGCCATTTTTGCCATTTACCATTGGAGTAAAACAATCGACATAAGTAACATTTGCCTCTTCGGCATATTCCTTTATCATTTTATTTAATGCCGGAATTTTTACGTTTGGTTCTTTGCCCGATCTCCATGGGTAATCGTATGCGGGCAAAACAGAACAAAGCAGAACTTTAATGCCGTTGCTTTGTGCAATTTCGGTCATCGATTTCAGGTTATCCATTATCATTTTAAGTGTTGATGGCCCTTTGTTTCCAGCAATATCATTTGTTCCGGCCAAAATAACTACTATCGCTGGTTTGAGATCGACCACATCAGATCGAAACCGGATTAGCATTTGAGGAGTTACCTGGCCACTAATACCACGATTTACGAAGTGCCCGGAGAAATAATCAGGATCAGCTTTCCCCCAGTTTTCAGTTATGGAATTCCCCATAAAAACGACCCGTTCGGGATCATGTTCTTTACTTATCAGCTTTTCGTTTGCATCTTTAAAACGGCCAAGATCCGGCCAGTCTTGCGCTTGAACTGATATTTCCACAAACAGCGATAAAGTTAAAATACATAATAATGCTTTCATTCGTTTTATACTTATTGGTTAATATCTTTTTCAAAATAGCCTTGGATAATCTCAATTATGGTTTCTGGAAGAGTTTATGGTTGTAATATATTTTTAATTATGAATTGTTCTTTTAAACGAATATCCTCAGAACTACTTCCCAGTAACACTTCAAATTTACCTGGCTCAACAGTCCAGTTCATATCTTTATCCAATATTTGAAGATCATCCGGTTTTATACTAAAATGCACGGTTTTTGTTTCTCCCGGCTCTAACGAAACACGATCAAAACCACGTAATTGCATGACGTAGCTAATTACACTGCTCACTTTATCTTTTATATAAAGTTGCACCACTTCATCTCCTTTACGATCACCAACATTTTTAATGTCAACTAAAACCTCAATATTGCCCTGTGCATACTGTTCCTTGGGTGAAACAGTTAAGTTGCTGTACTCGAAAGTAGTGTAACTTAATCCGTAACCAAAAGGGTACAAGGCACCAACAACCTGTGTTTTTCCATAACCATTAGGGCCGGAAGTAGATTGTCCGCTCTGAGATCCAGGTTTATGGGGAAAATTTAATTCAATCTGTCCCAATGTTTTTGGAAAAGTAACCGGGAGCTTTCCTCCCGGATTATAGTCCCCGAATAGTGTTTCTGCTATTGCCTGACCGCCTTTATTATTTGGGAACCAGGCCTCCAAAATTGATGGAATATATCGATCAGCCCAATTAATAGTAAGAGGCTGTCCGTTGATCAGCACAAGAACAATTGGCTTCCCCGTTTCTTTTAATGCCATTAACAAATCTCGTTGTCTTCCGGGCAAATCAAGTCCTGTCCTAGATTTACTTTCCCCACAACGCTTTTCGTCTTCTCCCAAAACAGCAATTACAACATCTGATTTATTTGCTTTTTCAACTGCTTTTTGAATATCCAGCTTTTCTTCATCCGATAAAGGAGTGGGTATTATTTCACTTTCGGGCCAATTAGAGTTAACAACTTCACATCCTTTTTCAAAAACAACATTAGCCTGGTTTCCCACATAATTTGTTATCCCTTCCAAAACATTAGTTACATCAATATTTTGTGGACCGTAGCGGCTAACATAAGCCGATTCATCAATTGCAAGTGGCCCTGTTACTAAGATATTTTTAAGATTTTTTAAATCAAGAGGTAAAAGATTTTCATCATTTTTCAGCAAAACAAGTGATTCGTGTGCCATCTTCAACACAAAATCATCGGTATTTGAAGCAACCACTTTATCAGCCAGCTTCGGGTTTTCAACATATGGATGATCAAATAAACCCAACTCGAATTTAACCCGTAAAACGTCGGCGACATTACGATTGAGTGTTTCCATTGACAATTTGCCTTCATTTACCAACTCTCGTAATGGTATTATATAATCTTGCGGAGGGGTAAAATCAGTTCTTACATTTAACCCTGCTTCTGCAACTTGTCGTACTGCTTCCTTATTATCTTTGGCTACATGATGTTTAGAATATACATATTCAACAGCTCTGCTATCGGATACTACGTAACCACGAAATCCGTATTCCTGGCGAAGCAACTCTGTAAGAAAATAATAACTCCCCGAAACGGGAACCCCGTCCCAGTCATTATAACTACTCATTACGCCAAGCGGTTGACATTCTTCAATAACTTCTTTAAACGGATACAAAAATAATTGATGCATTTCGCGCGGAGCTACATGTGGATCTGTTCGTGCATTGCCATCTCGTCCTCCTTTGGGGACACTATATACCGCGAAATGTTTTAGTGTAGAAGCAACTCCCTGCGACTGAATTCCATTAACCATTTGTTTGCCCAGCTCGGCAACTAAATATGGATCTTCTCCATAACATTCCAACACCCTGCCCCAACGTTGATCGCGGGCAACATCCAGAATTGGAGCATAAATATTAGTATAGCCTAAAACTTTGGCTTCACGGCCAACAATTTTACCGGCAGTATTCACCAATTCCTTATTCCAGGTGCTTCCAATTGAAATTGGAGCAGGTAGCGGAGTTGCCCTGTCGTGGTTTAGTCCGTGAATTCCTTCGTTGGTAAAATCAACAGGAATACCCAATCGGGTTTCTTCAATAAACCACTTTTGAATTGTATTGATTGCTTCGGCATGTTTACTGTACGGATAAGAATATTGTGTATGTCTTAATCCATTCAGTTCTTCGTCGATATTGGCAATACCATCTTTCCAGATTTCATTTTTCCAATCCGGCGTTGGCATTTCATCTTTTAATACTCTTTTGTAGCCATAAAGAGTAGCGCATTGACAAGTTTTCTCATCAACTGTCATTTGCGCTACTAAATCGGCAACTCTTTTTTCGATGGGTTGACCAGGATCTTCGTATATATCTTTTCTACCGTTTTTATTGAAATCAATCCATCCTTTTTTATAAATGCCTCCTTTCTGTGCTAACGCAATGTTTGAAAAGACGAACAAACATGTTAACACGGCTAGTGCGGTTTTCTGAACTCGATTATACATACTTATCATTTAACTGATTAATAGCTTTTTACAAAGTTGATTTAGGCCTGTCTTTATCTGCCGAACCAAAATCGTAATTGGGTGTACTTCCCATCACATACGACAAAACACCACCAGCCATTATATCCTGATGAGTGATGTAGCTTTTAGAATATGCTTGACCATTCAACTCTACAGATTGGATGTAAATGTTTTCTTTGCTGTTATTTTTTGCCTGAATAGTAAAAGTTTTGCCATCGGGAAGATTGATTGTGGCCTCGTCGAACAAAGGACTTCCAAATACATAAACGCCATTTGATGGATTTACCGGGTAAAAACCAAGAGACGACATTACATACCATGCTGACATTTGCCCGCAATCTTCATTCCCGATTAAACCGTCTGGCTGATTTGTATAAAATTCATTAAGAATGAATCTAATCTTCTCTGCAGTTTTCCATTGTTGTCCGGCAAAAGCATAAAGATAAGCCATGTGGTGACACGGTTCATTTCCCTGTGCATACATGCCAATTAACCCGGTAATATCAATGGAAGCATGTTCTCCCATATCGCCTGTAATGGTGAATAAGGAGTCGAGTTTTTGGGTGAAGTGCTCATCGCCACCAAATAGCTCAATTAAACCTTCCGGGTCTTGTGGAACCAGAAAGGTATACTGCCAGCCGTTTCCTTCCGAGAAATCGCCCACCATATGAATAGACTCCATCGGATCGTAAGGTGTTGCCCATGAACCATCTGTTGCCCTGGGGTGAACAAAACCGGTATTTTTATTAAAATATGTTTTATAAGTTTCGGCTCTTTCAAAGAAATATTTGAAGTCTTCATCTTTTCCCAACCCCTTTGCCATTTGGGCAACACTTCGGTCGTCTATCGCATTTTCCAAAGCCACCGAAGTTGCTTCGCGGGCTTTATCTCTGGGAATAAATCCATATTCCATTAGTGGGGCAATACCACGTTGAGACTGAAAAGTTCCTGATGCTTTCAGAGCTTCAAAAGCCAGTTCTTCGTCAAAACCATCAAAGCCTTTTTGCCATGCATCTACAACCACAGGTGCAGCGCTATAGCCTAACATCGCGTTGGTTTCATTTCCCATAAGGTGCCATTGCGGCAATTTACCTTGTTGTTGGTAAACCGCTAACATTGAGTTGATAAAATCGTTTACTCTTTCCGGCTGAACAATTGTTAAAAGTTCATGTTCCGTACGATAAGTATCCCACAACGAAAACACGGAATAATTCTCGAAACCAGGATTTTTGTAAACTTCTTTATCTGTACCTCTGTAGCTTCCATTGGCATCGTTAAACAAAACAGGGGCAAGAAACGAATGGTACATAGCAGTATAAAAAATCTCTTTCAATTCCGGATCAGCAGCTTTTATCTCAATCTTTGAAACTTCATGGTTCCATTTCTCCTCGGCCTGTTTAGCTATATCGTTAAAATCCCAATCGGGTGCTTCTGTAGTTATATTGGCTAATGCATTTTCCGAACTAACCGGAGAAATACCGACTTTAAAAATCACTTCATTTGGATTACCTGCAAAAGAAATTACTCCTTTTGCTCCCTGTGCTTTTATAACATTCTCACCGGCGGGAGTAGTATCGTCGTATACCTCAAGTTTCTCAATTTCCTGATTGCTTTTTAAAGTAAACCAAACGCGTTGGTCTTTTGCCCATCCTTTTGAAAAACGATATCCTTCGATAGTATTTGCATCAACCAGTTTCAGGTAAGTATCGTATGATTTATCACCGATTCCTTCTTTTAAATCGATAATAACGTGGTTATTGTCTTTCTCAGGAAAAGTATACTTATGTATTCCTACCCTTTCAGTTGCTGTTAGCTCAACATTTATATTGTATTTATCCAGCAATAGCGAGTAATATCCAGGCTTCACTACCTCGTTGTCGTGGCTGAAATAAGAAGCATATGCATTACTTATATCATCCTGTTTGCCTTTATTTAAATTAACGTCTCCGTTTACGGGCATTAACAGTATATCTCCTAAATCGGCACCGCCGGTTCCACTTAAATGTGTATGTGAGAATCCAATTACAATGCTGTCGGAATAATGATAACCGGAACACCAGTCCCAGCCTTTAAAAATATTATTTGGTCCCAACTGAACACCGCCGAATGGCACATTTGCACCTACAAAAACGTGCCCATGTCCTCCAGATCCAATAATTGGGTTAATGTGTTTCGCAAATTCATTCGTATTCTTCTCCGGTTGAGAACACATACAAAATGCAGGTAGTAACAATAGGGCCCACACAAATTTCTTTAATCTCTCTTTTCTCATAATTTACTTGTTTAAATGCTTTTGGAAGCAAGAAAAACAGGACTTCCCAAAGCGAATACTTTAGGGAAGTCCTTTTGGCCAACATTCAGACCTTGCCTTGTTGGTTGAGGCTAAAACTAAACTAGAACTATTCTTTATTCATATCCTGGATTTTGCTCCAGAACAGCACCTGTATTTAAATCGATTTCAGTTTGAGGAATAGGCCACAAATTTTGATAATCCTGTATACTTAATCCAGGATTACCGGGATTGTTGTTATAAGCTCTAACACGTTCTACCAATTTTCCTAAACGCATTAACGTTAACATTCGCCATTCTTCTGTATACAATTCGCGTGCTCTTTCATCCAAAATATAATCGATGGTAACATCGCTGGCTGTTATAGGTGTAGCATTCGATCTTTCTCTTACTTCGTTAATATCGTTAGCTGCCAAACTGTTTTGTCCTAATCCCAAGTATGCTTCTGCTCGTAATAGATAAGTTTCAGCCAAGCGAATAGCATAAACATCCTTATGATTTATACCTCCTCCTGCTCTCGACAAATCAGTATAATGATCATTGGGAGCTGCAGCTTTCATGAAATATGGATAGATGTACTGATTGGTATCTTTAAAAGCACTTGAACGCGACTCATACAAGCTCCAGTCAATTTCCATTCCGTCGTATGCCGAGTTTGGATTATCAAAATAAAAATGTCTTTTAATACAAGCCTCCGCATTTCTATAATCGTTATTCCAATCGCTTTTCCAAATATTATAAGCGGTATAGTTTGTTGGCCTTGTCCAGGCTACCGGACGCCCAAGAGTATCACTGTATCCGGTATAAGAACCATCATAAATATAACCTAAGAAGGCTTTGTAACCATCCGGGGTATTTCCCATTCTATAATAAGCGCAACCATAACCTCTTTCGCCGGCAAAAAAACCACCGCCTGTTACATCCGGATCATTCTGGATAACCCAAATTGCTTCTTTATTACTTCCCAGATTATGGTTTTCTTTGGTAAACAAATCGAAATAAACATTTTCGGAACCAAACAAATTAGGTTGCGAACCAAAACGTTCTCTCATTAAATCGTAACCGTAATCATCGATAACGTGAGTTGCAGCATCAACAGCAGGCTGATATTTGCCTTGTGCCAGGTAAGTTTCGCTTAACATGTGCCATGCAGCCCCCTGTGTTAATCGTCCGGCAGTAGCCTCTTGCCCTTTTAACGGAAGGTTTTCGGCCGCGAAAGCAAAATCCTGCTCCATCAAGTTATAAATGTCGGCTTTCGGAGCTCTGACGAAATCTGTTTTTGGCGTTACAATTGGTTCTGTTACCAGCGGCACATCTCCATATAATGTCACAAGAATACGATAACTGAAAGCACGGAAAAAACGGGCTTCAGCCAAATACATATTCTTTTTATCCTCATTATTCCATTCCAGATTTTCAATACCTGCAATAACTGTATTTGATTGATATACCAAATCAAAAGCTTTAGTCCAAAACCTCTCAGGTAAATCGCTGGTTGGTGTAATATCGGTATCCCAGTTACTCATGTAACCACCTGTAGGATCTTCTCCGAAATAGGCCAAATCTGTTCCCAGAGCAGTAAAAACAAACATATATTTTTCGTTTATTGCCGAGTACCAATCGCGCCCAAAACGATATAATCCCACAACTCCCATCTCAACATCGCCGGGCGAATTAAAAGCATTTGTTGTAGATATAAAATCAAGAGGGGTCTCATCCAGCACATCCTCGTTACATGAGTACATTCCCAAAAGTAAGAGTACCAAAACGATACTTCCACTTATATATTTTTGTATTGAATTCTTCTTTTTCATTTTATTGTTTTTAAAATATTAATAACTGATTGTTTCATTTTTACAATTAGTATTTTGATTAAAAACTAATATTTACACCACCAATAATACTTCTCATCATTGGGCTTCCTGTTTCAGGATCCCATCCCGACCAGTCAGTCCAGGTATAAAGGTTTTTTCCACTTACATAAACCTTCAGGTTGTCGATTTTTAACTCTGATAGTAAGCTGCTATCAAATGTATATCCTAAAGAAACATCTTGCAGGCGCACAAAACTTTTGCTTTGATATACCCCCGGATTTCTTTTTGGATTATAATAAATACCAGGTGCATCATTAACGGCATTATCCGGTCTCCAATAATCGCGTACAGCTGTTCGGTTTAAGCGATAGGCAGAATCAGTTCCTCCTGCAACAACAGCTCCGGAATTATTTCCAAGATAATAGTTGTTACCTCCCCGAATAGAGTTTAAAAAGAAGCTAAATGTGAAATTTTTATAGCTTAAAATATTATTCATACTAATGCGGTAGTTAGGATCGGTTGTGCCGAGTATTTTTCGGTCTTTCTCTGCAGTAATTTCTCCGTCTTCGCTTAAATCGCGTACTTTAAATTGTCCAGGATAATAACCTTCCATTATTGTACCGTTAAACAGATCTTCTTCCTGCCAAACACCATCATTTACATAACCGTAGATTGTGCTAATAGGCTCACCAATAAACCAACTATTACCAAGATCCTCGGTAACATCATCATATAGTTTTGTAATTTTATTTCGTACCAACGAGAAAGCAAAAGCAGTTTTCCATTTGAAATCGCGGGTTTTAATATTTTCAGTAACCAAACTAACTTCAATACCATTGTTTTCAATACCTCCAATATTAGTCCAAACGCTAGAGTTACCAGTTGTTCTTGGAATCGACCGTTCTACTAATACGTCAGTAGTTTTTGCATTATAAGCATCAATACTTCCTGAAATTCGATTGTCTAAGAAATTAAAATCAACACCCACATTAAACGATGCTGTTTTTTCCCATCCCAGATCGGCATTTCCAAGTGAATATGCATACAAACCAACGGCGGTAGAGCCATCAAAAACAGTAGATACACTTCCCATTTTTGATTGGCTGGCATAACGACCAATCCCCTGGTTTCCGTTAACACCATAAGACAAACGGAGTTTTAGGAAGTCCATCCAGTCTACATTTTCAACAAACGACTCTTCTGATATAACCCATCCGAGCGATACTGACGGGAAGTTTCCGAATTTTTTGTTACCACCAAAACCAGAGAAACCATCTCTTCTGATTGTTGCGGTAAGTAAGTATCGGCTATCAAAACTATAGTTTACACGGCCCATGTAAGAGATTGTATTTTCTTCGTAAGCAGAAGTTGAAACCTCCTGGTTTTCGCCAAGTTCCAGCGCATTATATCCCAGTATCTCGTTGGCAAAAGCATAAGCATACAAATACGAGCCATCTCCTGAAACATTTTCGCGACTGTATAAGTAGTTTACATTCAATTTATGTTTCTCAGCAAAAGTTTTGCTATAGGTAAATAAGCTGTTTAACAACCATGTTCTTTGATTGGCGTTGTTGACATAACCAGAACCATCGGTTTTTGATCCGTCGGCCATAGAAGTTGGGTAATAACGTGATGTTTTATCAAAATCATACGTTTTTGAATAATTCGCCTCATATTTTAGCCCCTTCACCCAAGGAACTTCAATTATTCCTTTTAAAACCAGGCTAAAATAGTCTCTTGGCGAGCTATCGTCAGCCAACAAGTTTCCAAGCGGATGGTAGTTATAAGACTCTCCGGCGATATAAACAGGGTAGTTCCCATTTTCATCATACATATTTCCCAGCGGGCTTGCCTGCAAAGCATATCCGGCAGAAGCACTTACACCCGAATAATCGCGATGAGAAAAAGTTGGGTTGAAACCAACTGTTAACCAGTCTGCAATTTCGCTTTCGAAACGGCCGCTGAATGTTAATCGTTCGTAATTATCGTTTTTCAAGATTCCTTCCTGATCTAAATAAGAAGTTGACAGGTAATAATTAGTACGATCCGTTTTCCCGGATACACTTAAACTATATGATTGAATTGGTGCGGTTTGAAAAACTTCATCAACCCAGTCCACTTCGTTTCCTGCCAAGTAGTTCAACTGTTCTTCTTCTGTTCTAAGGTACGAAGCAACTAATTCGCGATCTGTAACATCTGGTCTTACAGGTCGTCCATCAGCACTGGTTGGGCCGGTTTTATACCAATCGTATAAGTCTTGTTGGTAGTAGTAATCTACCAAACGAACGGCATATTGTTCTGCATTCATTACATCTGTTCGGTCGGTGTTGGATAGTTCCTGAACACCGTAGTAAGCATTAAAAGTAAATTTAGGTTTCCCTGAACTTCCTTTTTTTGATGTAACCACTAATACCCCGTTGGCCGATCGAGAACCATAAACGGCAGCCGCACTGGCATCTTTCAAAATATCAACGGACTGAATATCGTTGATATTTAAATCGTTAATACTACCGTTATAGATAATACCATCTAAAACAATTAATGGCTCGTCGCTTGCTGACAAAGATGTTCTTCCCCTGATTGAAAAAGAGCCACCATCACCGGCACTTGAACCTCCGGAAGCATTTAATCCTGGAGAATAACCCTGTAAAGCCTGCACCAAACTGGTATTTGCAGCCTGCTCTTTTCCGTCCATTTCCATACGCACAATAGATCCTGTCAGGTCTTTTTTCTTCTGAGTACCGTAACCAATGGCCACTACCTCTTCCAGTCCAATTGTTTCGTTCTCTAACTGAACATCGATAATTGAACGGTTTGAAACAGTTATTTCCTGGGTTTTCATACCAATAAATGAAAATACTAAAGTGCCATCTTCCGGCACATCTGCCAACGCGTACTGTCCATCGACGTTAGTAACAGCTCCTGTTGCAGTACCTTTTACAATAATAGTTACACCGGGCAACGGCAAACCAGTATCGTCTTTTACTGTTCCCGCTACTTTCAACGTACCGGAGTCATTTTGCGCAACAACATTTCCACCACATAAAACAATGAAGGAAAGTGATAAAAGACCTATAAATAAAAGCCTTCGTTGCAATAATTTACCTTTAATACTTTGAATAAAATTCATAATTTTTCAAAATTTAATAGATGTTAAGAATTAAGTTTAACCTGTAGATAAATCACTATAAATAAGTGACATATCCATTATTTTTAGAATATTTATTAATTACAATAGATTTGTTACTGTGTTTTAAAATGAATTTGTGCTCCGTTCTGCAGTTCTTTCCAATCCAACCAAAGCGGATTGTGTTTTTTCTTATTTACCTGCAGACTACTAATTTTAAATGCTTCTTCTGAACCTCCGGTAATAGACAATTGTCCGTCAGGCAGTTCAACCAATATTTCTGAAAAGCGAGGAATATTAACAGAAAAACCACCTACACCCGGCACCATTGGATACAAGCCTACTGAAGCAAATACATACCACGCTCCCATTGTCCCCAAGTCGTCGTTACCTGGCAATCCCGAAGGACTGCTGTTGTACATTTCGTTAAAAATTCGCTGAATTACTTTGTTTGTTTTCTCGGGCGAATCCGTCCAATTGTAAATCCAGGGAATCTGAAAATCGGGCTCGTTACCGGCAGCAAACCAGTCTTCGTCGTATGATGCGTCAAGCCGTTCAAAAAGAGTATCCAGTCGGGCTTCTGCCACCTTCTTCCCGCCAATCGTATCAATCAAGGTTTCCAGATCATAAGGAACCATCCAGAAATAATTCTTGTAAGTTGCTTCCCGCCAATCGTGGTGAATATTTTTCCATGTTCCGTTTTCGTGACGCGAGCAAAGCCAGTTTAATTGAGGGTTATATAAATTCTTCCAATTGTTTGATCCTTGTGTAAAAAAAGAAGCTTCTTTTTCGTTTTTTAAAGCCTGAATGGCAAACTGCCCAATTGCATAATCTGCCGAAGTATATTCTAAAAGCATCGATGCCGGAGCAATCCCTTTTTCGTTGTATCCTTTTAAGAACGGACGAATCTCTCGATCCTGCGAATAAAGCCTCGGAACAGTCGCTCCTTTTTTCATATGAAAGAAAGCTTTTTCGGTGTCAAAATCAGTGGCTCCAAAAGCATACGAATTTGCAATAAGAACAGGTGTTGGATCGCCCTGCATAATTCCGGTTTCGATATTGGCCAAAATCCAGCGCCCATAACCTCCGGCTTGATCCGCAAAATCAACCAACGATTGCATCATATCGCTGGCCTCTTTTGGATAAAGCATCGCTACCAGTTGTGCCTGTGTGCGATAAGTATCCCAAACACTAAATGAGCTGTAAACATCTCTGTTTTTTTGTGCTTTATGAACCTTATAATCTGCACCAATATATTCTCCGTTATAATCACTTACCAGATTGGGATGAATTAAAGAGTGGTAGAAATGAGTATAGAACTGAACAAGATCATCCTGGTTATCACTCTCAATTCTTATTTTTCCAAGATTCTTGTCCCATACTTTAGAGGCTAATTCGCGATAAGCATCAAAGCTGTTTTCGGTTGCCGACTGGCGCAAATTTTCTCGTGCATTCTCAATCGACACAAACGATATTGCGATTCGGTATTCAATTTTATTATCAGTTTGGGTATCAAAAGAAAAGTAAGCTCCCGAATTTTTTCCGTAAGCCAAGTTGGCAGATTCCAGCAGGTTTCCTTTCATCCATGTTCCAAAATCACTGGCCTCACGGTTAAACTCTGCAGCAAAATAAATTTTGTAACGTGTTTCAGCGCCACAAAATTCACCACCATATGCAAAACCTTCGCAGGTTGATGCCGATGTAATTTCAACTCTGGAGTTATTTACGAAAGTGGCGCTAACTCCCGAGCCAATTAATACTGTTCCTTTTTCACGATCAAAAAAGAAACGAGCAATTCCCGAGCGCTGATTAACCGTAAGTTCTGCCAGCGTATTATCTTCCATTGTTACAGAAAGGAATCCTGCATTTGCCTCATTAACTTCAGCATATGGTTTAAAACCGTCCATATCGTTAGGAGAATTTTTCAGTTCGCCTGCCAATGGAAGAACCGGAAAGTTTCCCATATTGGCACATCCTGCACCGCTTAACTGGGTAATTCCAAAACCTCTTTGTGGTGTAAAAAAACCGGGAGAAAACTGTACCATTCCAAATGGATAGGTAGCACCAATGTAGCAATACCCACAACCAAGCCCATCGCCTTCGCTTCCAATAAGAGGGTCAACCAATTGCGAATAACGCTGCGCACTTAAATTCCAAACGCTAACGAACAGTGCCAGAAACAGGATGAATAGAGTTTGTCTTATTTTCATTAATATGGTTTTGTTTAGATTGCAGATAAGAGTATTGGTTCCCAGTTGTTCTTGAATTACATTTTAGGTTCCCACCCTTTTTCATATTCTCGTCCCCAAAGTTTCATTGCATCCCGGTCGAAAATCCGACCGGTTTCAGTATCTACCTGAAAAGGTTTTCGAATACGATAAGCGATGTTTGCATAATGAGTGAGCATTTGGCTCTTGGCTCCCATTTCAATAGGAGAGTTTAGCTCGTTTGTTTTACCACGAATGACATCAAAGAAATTACGAATGTGAGCGTCAGACATTGAACCTCCACCTCCAAGTGCAACTCCTGATTCAGCTCCATCTGACTTATTATCAGACACCAACTTTCCATTTCTGTCGAAAACACGGTAACCTCCCCGATCGATGTACACTGTTCCATCTGTACCATAAACAATAGTTCCTCTTTCAGGGCCGTAGGTTGGATGACCGTTTCTACTCTTTCCATCCCAAGCAATTACCTTGTCGTTAGCAAAACGGAAAGAAGCATACATGGTATCATACATTTCCCACCCATCATCTTTGAAGTGACGCTTTGCTGCCTGTACATCTACAAACTCCGGATAATCAACATTTAGCGCCCACCGGGCAACATCTAACTCATGAGTTCCGTTGTTTCCCGATTCTGCAGTTCCCCACTTCCAGCCATACCAATGCCAGTTGTAATCCCAGATATTGTATCTGTAATCCTCGTGGGGTGCCGGTCCTTGCCATAAGTCCCAATCCAACCCCTGGGGGATAGGGGCTGGTTTTGGAACTACAACGCTGTTTCTATGATTTGAATAAAACGCTACTGCCTTATAAGTCTCACCTATTCGGCCGTTATGAATATCGTTTATTATTGAAATGGTATCAGCAGAAGAACGTTGCTGATTTCCCATCTGAATGAGTTTGTTGTATTTCTGCTGAAGAGCAATTAGAATTTCTCCTTCTTCCGGATTTTGAGTTCCGGGTTTCTCTAGGTAAACATGCTTTCCGGCTTCCATTGCCATCCATGCTCCCGGAGCGTGCCAGTGGTCAGGAGTTGCGTTAAATACTGCATCTACCTTTTTATCTGCCAGCGCCTCCCTAATATCATTTATCAATTTAGCCTCTCCGCTAACTTTTCCTACTAAATGTTTTCCAACTTTTTCGCGCTGCGATTTCATTACATCACAGATATATGCCAGGTCAACATTGTTATTTTTATCTTGTATCATGTTGTAATATGCACCTACCCTACGGCCACATCCCATAAAAACTACTTGTAAACGATCATTGGCTCCTTGAATTCGGGAATAGCTTTTTGCCGACATACCAAATGCCGAATTAGCAATAACAACTCCTGTAGTACCCGCTGCCACATTCTTCAAAAATTTTCTTCTGCTCGATTCCATTTTTGTTTGTCATTTTATCATTCACGTCACGATCAAAAAAAGATGTACCTTTCATTTTTCGCTTCAATCTATTACCGGGCATCGCATACTTTCTAAATCTTCGATATGAATATCCGATTCTCAAAAGTATTATCACTGAATTTGGCCGAGGGTTGTTTTTGTTTCAGATAAGGTTGTTTTTGTTTCAAATGTTTATTTTTACCCACTTTAACAATGAAAAGAGGATGAGAAACAAACATAAAGAACTAATTATCATACTATTATCAATAATAGTATCCTGTTCAAATTCGTTCGCACAACTTATTCGTTTCGATCATTTTGATACAAGGGAAGGTCTTTCGCAGAATAATATTAATAGTTTAATCGTTGATTCAACCGGTTATGTTTGGATGGGCACAATTGAAGGAATTACTCGCTTTGATGGCAATAATTTTGATATTTTACGCTCTGTTCCTTCTCTGCCAAACACGCTTGAAGGAAACTATATTGAAAAAGTTTCGTCGTGTCCTAATGGGAATGTTTGGGTACATATTCAAGACCGGGGATTAAATCTTTATGATGCTTCCAAAGAAAAATTCAGAGTATTCGAAGACTCTTGTTTCTACCCTGCAAATGCTTTGTATACTACAAGCCTTGTTTCAGCACTGGATACCTTATTGTGGTTTACAGATCCGAATGGACTTTATACCTACAATTTGCCGAAGAATAAAACAACACAACTAAAGTCTCCATCAGGAAGGAATTATGTCATCTACGCCGGACATAACAAAGTTTTGCTTTGGGGAAACGGGGGGATATCACTTTACTCTCTTACCGAAAAAGAAAAAGCGCCCCAAGAAATTATGAGCCAGCAGATTCGGAATATTTCCCAGGTTTTTAACGATTCTCTGGCGCTTATAAACACAGGTTCTCTGGAGATACTCAATATTAAAACGGGTAAAACAAAAAAAGTTCCATACAATGAACAATTAAATAACTACTTAAAAAATAATGAGGTATGGGCACTTGCCGGGTACAACAATGAAATCTGGCTTGGATTAAGTTCATGTTTAGTTCAGGTTATAATGGATGGAGACAAAATAGACCACGTTTCCAAATATTCTTATGATCCTTTTAACGAATATTCTTTTCATGGACAAGACGCCAGAAACTTTGCATTTGATAAAGCGGGAAATTTATGGATTGGAACGTCAAAGTATGGAGTCAACCTATACTCGCGCCAAAAAAACCTTTTTAGCCACCACCCTATTTCTATATTGTCAAAAGCCGATCAGGAAGTTGATCCGGTCCGTGCCATTTGCAAATCATCTGATGGCACTACATGGGTGGGATTCGATCGCCTGGGCTTAGTTCGTATCACTACAAATAATGAACAAGTCTTATACTCCGATATACATTTCCCCGGAAATACAACGCAAAGTATTGAGAACATTCGATCAATCTACGAAGATTCAAATGGGAAACTTTGGATTGGTACAAACAAAGGCCTTTGTAACTACAATCCAAAAAATAATCACATCGAATCGACTATACTCAGATACGGATGGGAATGGCCCGATGTATGTTATCGCATGCATGAGTTTGATCCTGGAAAACTTACAGTTACCAATCAATTTGGAATTGGAATTATTGATTTAAAAAATGGCAATCTCGAAAAAATGCAAATGCCTGCTAATTATGCTCCATGGTCTATTCGCAGCATTACTAAAGATAAAAAATCAAATTTTTGGTTTGTTTCAGGAGACCTAGGCATGTGTAAGTTGACTCCCGAAGGAGAACTAACTTACTTTACCTACGAAAAAGACAATTTTAGCGACAGCAAACTCTATTCTCTTGAAATAGTTGGAGATACAATGTGGATCGGCAGTAATACCGGCTTAATGGCATTTGATATAAATAAAGAAAAAGTTGTTGCAAGCTATTTTGAAAAGAATGGCTTATCAAACAATCTCGTTTATAGCACTATTAAATCCGACGACTATTTATGGATAAGTACAAACCGGGGAATAAGCCAACTGAGTTTAAAAGATTTCTCAATTGAAAAATACCTTACAGACAACCTGTTTATGGATGATGCTTTCTTCCACGATTCAGAAGGCCAAATTTATTTTGGAGGTTACGATGGTTTTGTCAGTTTTAATCCCAACCAAATTAAAAGCAACACAACTAGTCCCAATCCTGTTATTACCAATCTTTTCATAAACAATAAAAAAATATTGCCTGGTGATTACATCAACAAAAAAAGAACCTTACCTGCTTCATTACTCAATCTCAATTTGTTGGAGCTCGACTATAATTCAAATACGTTTTCGCTGGCTTTTGATGCTTTCCCTTTTGATTATCCCGATTTAACTTACTTCAGATATCGACTGACCGGACTTTCTTCTGAGTGGGTTATAACTCCCGCAAACTCGAATAGAGCCATATTTACAAACCTTCCTCCCGGCGATTACACTTTCGAAGTACAAGCAAGTAAGAATGCACAAATATGGAGTTCCCCAACCCAGCTAAATTTATCTATAATTCCTCCCTTTTACCTTACCAAATGGTTTAAAGCACTGGTTATTTTCTTTATTCTAATTGTGTTCTATTCTATTGTGAAAATTCGCATTTATACCATAAAACGTTGGAATATTCACCTTGAAAAGCAAATTAAAGAACAAACTCAATCTATTGAAGAACAAAAGAATAAAATCATCGCACAAAAAGAGAAGATGGTTACCCTAAATAAAAAGTTACACGAAGCAGATCAGGCAAAACTACGCTATTACACTAACCTTTCGCATGAGTTCCGCACCCCGTTAACCATAATTTTAGGGAATATTGAAATACTAAAAGAGCAAAGAGTCAACCAGTATATTTTAAAAAATATCAAAAAAAGTTCTGATCGGTTATTCCGGCTTGTCAACCAATTTATCGATCTTCATAAATATGACCATGGGGATTTAAAACTTCAAATTTCCAAATTCGATATCGTTTCTTTTACAAAAGAAATTGCCGACATTTTTAACGAGTATGCGCTTCGAAAAAATATTCAGATTGAAATTTTAAAACAAAATGATTCAATCCCCCTTTGGCTCGACAAGGATAAAACCGATAAAATAATTTATAACATCCTGTCAAATGCCATAAAATACACAAAAAATGATGGGTTTGTTTTTATCGACTTTGAAAAACAAGAAGATGGTGTGGTTATAAAAATTACCGACACCGGAATTGGCATATCAAAACAAGAACAGAACAAGATCTTCGATCGTTTTTTTCGAAGTGAAAAAATAAATAATTATACCGACGGGCATGGCATGGGACTTACTTTAGTAAAAGCTTTGGTTGAAATCCAAAAAGGTATAATTAGCTGCTCTAGTCAGGAGGAAATGGGAACAACATTTAAAGTTTCTTTCAAATACGGACGAGAGCATTTTAAACCAGCTGATATTGTTGAAGACGAGAACATAGCAACAATAAAAGAAA
Source organism: uncultured Draconibacterium sp. (assembly GCF_963677575.1). NCBI lineage: Bacteria > Pseudomonadati > Bacteroidota > Bacteroidia > Marinilabiliales > Prolixibacteraceae > Draconibacterium > uncultured Draconibacterium sp. The sequence goes on along the minus strand of NZ_OY782038.1, from coordinate 5,602,714 downwards.
TAGTCCTCCCTACCACCCCGTCTATTGAGCCGGGCAATCCCTCAGGCGACGAAATCCTATTAGTAGAAGATAATCCTGATTTGCTGGAATATCTCTCCTCGCTATTGGGAAAATATTATAAAATCAGGTCGGCTACAAACGGAAAGGAAGCTCTTCAAAAACTCGAAGAAAGTATACCGGAACTGATAATTACCGATTTAATGATGCCTTTTATGGATGGATTAAGTTTATCGAAAGCAGTGAAAGAAAAACAGGAAACCCGCTTTATTCCTATTATTATATTAACAGCCAAAACAGATACATCCTCTAAAATTGAAGGTTATCAAACAAATATCGATGATTATATCGAAAAACCCTTTAATCCAAACCTCTTACTTTCAAGAGTTAATAATATATTGAACAAATATAAAACCATCAGAAACGATGTAGAACAATTTTCAGTCACAAGAAACGACAACTGGAGTGAAGATGATAAGTTATTCTTTAAAAAAATTCTGATTCTTCTGGATAACAATTTTTCAAATCCCGAGTTTAATGCAGATGCGTTAAGTAGTTTAATTGGTATGAGCCGGGTAACTTTTTATCGACATATGAAAAGGCTTAACCAGGGAAATCCAGGAGAATTTATTAGAAAATATCGCTTAAAGAAAGCATCAGGTTTTATAAAAGAAGGAGGAAAGACAATTGGTGAGATATGTACAGAAGTAGGATTTCTTAGTCTTCCCCATTTCCGAAAATGTTTTAAAGACGAATTTGGAACCACACCTTCTGAATACAAAACTAGTTAGTTATTTAGCAAAAGTGAAGTTTTGGCTACCAGGTTGTAACAAACAGCAAGTTATTTCCGGCAGTATTTTAGAAGAATCTGGTATGAATCCAAGTGAATACCTGCAGAAGCCATAAGAATCAGAGGTATTGTTCTGGGCACCAAACAAAAAAAGCAACATTTAAGCTGTTGCTTTTTTATTTCAAAATGATATAAACTATAGCAAAATTTTAACCTAAGCGTATTCCAGGTTTCAACATATAGAATTTCATTCATTCTTAGCCTAAATAGAAAAGTTCGTGTAAAGGAACACTCACCCGAGAGTTATCAGGATTTGTGTCCATGATATCTTTCATATAAGCCCACCACTTTTTCACGATTTCGATTTGGCCAAGATCCTGTTATCCCGACTCTCCACTTACCTCTTGAAAAGCAAATAATGTATTCGTTTCTTCATCCAGAAGAATAGAGTATTTACTCACCCCCGCCTCTTTTAGTAGCTTTTTTAGTAGCTTTTTTAGTTCAGGCCAAATTTTTTGGTGACGTTTCCTCCAGTGTTTAGCAGTAAAAAGTCCATCTTTGCCCACGTTCTCACATTTATTTGCAGCAAAGTTTATGTTGTAGAATTTTTTGTAAGCCACTCCGGTTTTATCCAAATCGATAATCCGGTTTGCCTTAAGGTTCGATACCTTAATTTCAAGCTCATTAATCTGATTAAGATGTTCAGTTCTGATTGATAGTTGGTATGTTGGCTCCAACAAGGCCTCTAATTTTTAGCTAATCATTATAAATATCCGAAGCCTCGAATTTTTTCCGTGCTGTGTTGTCAGCAAAATCAAGTTCATCGATAGTAACCGAACCTGAGGGATTAAATTCGTCGCTTTCCATGTATTGTAACAGACTCGAACGTAACTGACGAGCAACTGGACGTTCATCCAGATTATTCACCAAATCAATAGAAGAATAAACCAGTTTACCCTCTCCTACTTTTGTTTCAAAAACATTAGTTAGGTGGTGGTTAGTTACAAAATTGTCGATCACCCGAACAATTGGTGTCACATCCAAATCGTCAACAATCAACGATTTCGATTTGATACATAAATCCCACCATTGCCAGTCAGTATAGGCATCAGTTGGGAAATCATTAAAAGCTGCATGCTCTTCATCCATTAACAGGCCCATTGAACTTGGTTGATTTGGAAAATGAACCGGGCTCCAGAAAACAGGTACAAAACGGCCGGCAATTCCTTTCAGCTTTTTATAATCAGGATTTAGCAGCACTGTATTTCCTTTATCTAATTCCTGTTTAGCTTGTTGTAGGGATGCGGTTACAACTACTTTGTCAGAGCTCACTTTCGCCTCTTTCGGATACACCCAAACCGGCCAACTGTTTTTGTATTCAGTACCACTCAAGGCAACTTGAACAACTAACTTTTCAGCCTTATTAACATTTACAGCAAGTTCTATATTGCCTAAATCTCCGTTGTTTCCCAATAGTAAATCAACATTATCAACTTTACCTTCTTTTACTTTCTCTCCTGCTTCATTGGTAATCGTCCATTCCAAAGTCTGCCCCCTCATTTCTTTGAAGAAGTTGGCAACTTCCATTGAAGCCGCGAAAGTTTCACCATTTTCATAAACCGCTTTTTCAAAACGAATAAGTGGAACTACTTCGGCATTAAACTGACGGAATTCTTCGGCACTGATTACACCTTTCGACTCCCAAAAAGCATTCAGCAAACCAACCAGCGCAGTTCCCTGTCCTGGGAAATCCTGTAATTGCAGCAACTGAAAACCATCGAATGCAGGTGTTTTTAAAGCACGTTCGATTTCTTCTTTGTAAAGAATTGCAGCCAGTTTTCCTGATGCGTAAGTAAATTTATCAGCCAGTTCCAACAAACCGTTTTTTTCGAGTTCGTTACGAACAGCCATAAAATTGAGCGGCTTAAGAACACCGGTATATTTTTCAATCTCCGACATGTCGGGATAAACCGAATATTGTCCGATTTCGTGCGAAATTAACGGAACCGGCACATGCTCGCTGGTGGCAGTATAATCTTCTTTAAAATTCGGATACTGTTCGTTAAAAATACCCTGTCCGCGAACCCAGCCTTTATCGGTTTTCTGGGTAACAAAAAAGTCATCTTCCGGTTGAGCAATCGTTCCCAACGGATACTGGAATGAGTAAGTCGTTGTCATGTATAAATGACGATTATCTTTTGCGCGCAAAGCTGCAACAGTAGAATTTAGCAAATCAGCATCACCTTCCAGTTCGTTGCCCAAAGCCATCAAAACAAACGAAGGATGATTTCCATAATTGCTTAAAATCCGGTCTGCTTCGTTTAATAAAAACGTGGTAGTTTTTTCATCTTCTCCAAAATGTAAACTCCAGTGCGGCAGTTCCACCTGATAATAAAAGCCAGCCTCATCGGCAGCTTCAAATGCAGCGGCAGGCGGGCACCATGAGTGAAAACGCAAGTGATTTAAACCATAAGCTTTGGCCTGTGCAATCAACTTCGCCCAGTCCTCTTTTTCCATTGGTGGATGACCGGTTAATGGGAAAATGACACATTCCAGGTTACCGCGTAAAAAGATTCGTTTACCATTTAAAGTAAGTACACCACCGTCTTTCGCAATCTGGCTGTAACCAAATCTTGCAGTGGTAGATTCATTTCCGGCAGTTACCTTAAAATCGTACAAATTCGGATTGAATTCATCCCAGAGTTCCACTCCTTCCGGTTTGGAAATTATGATTTCTTCGGCACCTTTTTCAATAATACCTTCGGCAACAAGCTCTCCTGCAGTTGTCAGAATCTGATAATTCAGATTTTCAAGATTGTCAGGATTCTTAAAAGTAGCCTTAATCGTTCCTTCCGAAATGTTGGAATACACCTGCAAATCTTCAATCTTACCTGTTTCTGATGCGGTAAGTTTTATGTCGCCGATTACTCCATTCCATTTTATTTGTGTGTGGTTGGTATAAGAATGCGCCAGATCCTGATTTATCGGATCTGGGTACTTGTCGCTTTGCGCATTAATCAGCGGATAAATATTTGAGTTGTCGATACAAACCGTTATTTGATGCTTGCCCGGTGTTATCAACGAACTTAAATCGAAAATATGTGGCGTTGTTAAACTCTCATTTTTTCCAACCGGCTTACCATCAATAAACAGCTGTGATTGCCAGATTACACGCTCCAACTTTAACTCGATGTTTTTCCCTTCCCAGTTTGCAGGTACATCAACCTCTTTCTGGTACCAGGCTTTTCCAATATATTGATGCTTGCGCGTCAGTCCCCACATCACACTGTTGTCCATCACCGGCTTTTGTGTATTTGCCTTTCCCAGCCCGGCATCGTCTAAAGTACCCGGCAACTGAACCGAAACACCATCCAGCTTTTTATCCGCCCATCCTTCATCCATTCCAATGTTCATGGAATCGAGTTTCACAGACCATTCCCCGGACAGGTTGATTTCCTTAACCGGTGATTTGGAACACCCCGCAAAAACCACGGCTACAAATAATACTAAAACACTATATTTCATTCTCATAACAACTTCTATTTGAATAATTACGCAACTTCCGCAGTAACCTGTTCCAATAAATCTTTTGAGCCCACATGCATCGAATTCAACTGCAATACTTCTTTCAGGTTATCTATCGCATCGCCATATGATCCCAGTCCTACGTGAGCAAGAGCAATCAGGTATTTCGCATCAATGGTATTTCGTTTCTGGATATCATCTTCGAACACCAGCAACAGTGGCAGCGAAGTTGCAAAATAGTCAATCTGCGCTTTTTCGTTCAATTTGCTTTCTCCAAATTTCTTGATATCAGCCAATAAATCCTGGGCCTCAACTTTTTCATCCAGTTCGTTTAGCGACAGTGCTTTGTAGTACGACAACTCAGAATAAGCACTTACGGCCATATCAATAAAGTCGCCTTCCTCGTTTTTACTTTCAACGAAATGTGCTTTGGCTTCTTCTGGTTTTCCAAGAGCTTTAAGAGCCATTCCTTTCCAGTAATTAATGTGTGCAACAGCTTGCAACATATGGTATTTTTCGCCCAAATTATCCGGCGTGTTCACTGATTTATTAAAGTATTCCAAAGCAAATTCAGCATCCCCGTTTTGCAAAGCTAATTGCCCAAGTTTCAAACAAGCGTAGGTAAACTGACGCAGAACCTGGCCTTCACCACCTTCCCATGGGTGAAAATCACGGTTCTCCAGCAGATTTAAAGCCTTGTTGTATTCGCCGTTAAAATTGTACAGCGCAGCCAGTTCAACCGAAAAATCATCACGGGTTGTTATCTGATCTTTAATCGGCAACAAATCTTTCAATCGTTGTTTAGGATCGTCGTTCAATTTTTTCCTTAATTGGTCGAATTCGTATCGAATACGCATATCGTTCGGAGCCAGTCCTACAGCTTTTAAAAATGCTTTTCTGGCTTTTTCGCCCTCTTCAAAGGTATTCCAGTAAGCGATTCCTAAATTTCGATACAGTGTACCGTATTTACTGTTTGCATCGGCAGCTTTTTCCCATACGCTTATAGCATCTTTGTGCCTTTTCAGGTTGAAATAATAGTTACCCAATCCGAAAGCGGCAATTGTATTTTTCGAATCAACTTTTAATGCCCACTCCAACACCAACTGTTCGTAAGTGCGCGATGGGAAGACATAGTCGTAAGATGCTGATTTTGTTTTTGCAAGAATTTCAGATGCTTTGGTATTATCGCCGCTCAATTCGTATAACCAGGCCAAAATAAACTCGGTCATTAGCGCTTTTGCCATTGGATTTGGCACAGCACATTCAGGTATTTCGTTTTTATGATGCAACTCAATTACATTAATTGCTTCCTGATAAAAACCGGCTTCAGCATAATCAAATGCAATATCAATGATGGTTTGTGCATCGTTTCTTGATGATTCGATAAACTCATCGTAGCTACCCGACAATATTGCCATTTCAAATTTTGCCCACTGGTCGAGCGCATCAGTTTTGGACAATTCCGTAAGCACACTTTCTGCAGCTACTTTTTCGCCCTGGTTTTTCAGAATTACCGTTTTTAAAATGTATGCTTTGTTATTCTGACGATTTGTGTCTAACGACGCCTCCAGATGCTCGAGAGCCGTTTCATAGTCGGCCTTCAAACAATCGAGCGTAGCCAATTGGTAATAAGCAGCCGAGCGCCACTCAAAGTTCCAGGTCGATTTGTAAAACAATCCGTAAGCTTCATCTTTTCTTCCCTGTAAAGAACAAGCCAAACCACAGAAATAATGCGCCTCGCCCGATGCCGGGTTTGGATGATAAGTGATCATAATATCGATGGCTGTTCTGAAGTTATTTTCAGCTTCGGCAAACTTGCCATTTTTAAGCTCAACGCGACCTAACGCAATATATGATTTGTAACTTTTCGGATCGCGTTTAATGGCTTCCTGCCAGTATGGTTCTGGATAACGGGTAGGATGACGGTACAATTCCAGGTGTTCGCCAATCAATTCCAACTCGTTGGCACTTTCAATCTCTTCGGGCTGTTTTGGCTCAAATGCCAGCTTACGGTTTCGTTCTTTAGTAACTTCACGGTGATGATAAGCAATTAGTTCTTTTCCCTGCTCATCAACTACAATTAACGAAATTGAATTCTCCTGCCCCGCTTCAATCTGAATTGAAGTATCTTTCCAGGGCTTTTCAGGCGATATCGTTTGCTTTTCAAAAACTTTCTTTTTGCTACCAATCAACAAAATAAATTGAAGGTTTTCGAACTTACGACTGCCGGCAACACCCAAATCCAATTTATTTCCTTGCTGAATTTCGAACCGAATAGCCAGATCTTTATTGGCATTTTGTACCGGTCCCAGGTTTTTATAACTCCACCAGAATTGCGAGAAGGTCTTTGTTTCATAAGGAAGCAGGTAGGTAAAATCAGGCTGGTTATCGGTGTAAACCCCTGCCATTAATTCGAAATATGGTCCGCCTTCATCGGTTAGTTCGCGATCCCAGGCGCGGCCAAAATCTTCACTTCCCCAGGTCCATTGTTTCTTGCCTGGCGAAATATGACGATTAGCGACATGAATAAAGCCACCGTCTTCTTTAAAATCGTAACCTCCGAAGAAATCGTATTTCGTGTCGCAAACCATGTAACTGGTTGGCACCGGAATATTGTTGTAATTACGCAAGTCGTTCCTGCCCGGTCTTTCGTGGTAAGGAATTCCGTAATAATCATTTTCAGCAAAAGGGAAACTACTTTGAGCGCGCACTGCATGGTCGGCCACGTAATGCACATCGGGCGGGAAAAAGCTCTGGTAATCTTTGTGCACCTCAACCGCTACGTTTGCCCACCACAGGAAAGTTTGTGTTAACGGCGTGCGGTTAAACAAACGTCCGCGCAATTCTATCAAAGCACTGTTTGGGCGAATACGAATTCCATGCATACCTTTCAGGCGGTACATCGGGTCGTATTCCGACATCCAGATCGTTCTGGCGCCATCAGCTTCTTCTTCAATGTAAACATCGCTGGGTAAATACGTTCCGGGGCGGTGGTGCTGTGGCCAGTTAAACTCTACACCTCCACTAATCCACGGACCGGCTAAACCAACAAGGGCAGGTTTAATCACCTTCTGCTGGTAGAAGAAGTTGTAATTATTATTGGCTTTGTCTTGCGCTTCAAATATGCGTCCTCCGATTTCGGGTAGCATAACCAGTTTCACAAACTCGTTTTCAAGTGTTGCAGCCTGGTAATTCCGTTCTACTTTATGATCGTAAACCTTATCGATAAACGGAACCGGATAAACTTTACCCGATGATCCCTGGTAAACTCTTTTCTCAAAGAATACGGGGTTAATTTCTGATTTTCCCAACTCGTAAGTTGGGATCATCAATTTCTTTATTTCTGCCTTTACCTTAGCATTCATCTTTTCTCTATTTTAAAATCGATTGAACTTGTGATAAACGGAGCTCTTCAGTTGGATGAAAATCCAAGCTTTCCATATATGAGATAACACTCGTTTTAAGCTGACCGGCTTCCGGTCTATCGTCAATATTATTTACTAAATCAGCACCACTGATAATTAGGCTTCCTTCGCCAACTTTTGCCTCGAAAAGCAAGGCCAGCCTGCGATTGCTCACCCAATCGTCGATAATGCGAACAATGGGTTTTAGTTCTACCTGAAACGAATCAAGTTGCACTGCATCGGCATGACTCATGGCATCCCACCATTGCCAGTTTGAGTGGTATTCAGTAGGGAAATATTTAAGCGCGGGATGATCAGGATTACACAAAATACCCAGCGTATGAGGTTTCTGTTGATTCGTCCAGGCGGTATTCCAAAAAATGCTTGAAAAACCAACTCCTACCTTTCCTCCCATGTCCGGAGAAACTTTCCCCTTTCCAAGACTTAGCAAAACTTTGCCGCCATTTTGCAGGTAGTCAATAGTGCTGTTATTTAAGGTTTCAACCACCTTAACTTCATTACTTTTAATTTCTTCGTTTTTAGGATATACCCAAATATCCCAGGCGTTTGCAAATTCACCGATCGATACGGTTAAAGTAAGTTTTCGAGGTGCATTTTTTTGTTGAAATTCGTAAACAACTTCACCCAATGAAATAGCATTTCCAATTTCAATATCGCGTTGTCCGAGCGTTCCTTCTGCGACAATTTCATTGTTTTCGGTAATCTTCCAGGCAGGATTTACACCTTTCAACGGAGCTGCACCAAAGTGTGCCACTTCAATTTTGGCGGTCATGGTTTCGCCTTCTGTAAAAATGCGTTTATTCAATCGTGCCAGCGGAACAGTTGTGTTACAGAAAGCCTTAAACTCTTTGGGCGAGATATAGCCTTTTTCTTCCCAAAATGCGTCGAGCACACCAACAAGAGCAGTACCCTGCCCCGGGAAATCGTATAAACCAAGCAACTGAAATCCGGCAAAACCGGGAGTCCGCAAAGCGGCTTCAATGTCAGCTTTGTAACAAAGCGCCTGCAGTTTTCCCGAAGCCATCAGAAAGCTATCTGCCAGTTCACCCATATGATGGGCAGTTAAGCTCTCGCGGAATAGCTCAAAATTTTTCGCTTTCAGTACGCCTGTATATTTTTCAATTTCTTTGAAATTCGGATAAACACACCATTGCCCAATCTCGTGACTTACAACAGGTTTGCCGTCTCCGGGCAATTTCTTCAACCAGTCGTAATTTGCTTTAGGAGCTTCAGCATTTATAATACTTCGCAGTTCTTCAGCCCAACCCTGTACACGTGGGCCAGGAATATTGTGATATTGATTGGCATCAATTACCGGCCAGCCTGCAGCACTGGTATATTGTCTGCGTGCATCTTCCTTTTTCCAATAATTTACAAATTTGGTTAAATAAGCTGTGTATTCCGCTCCACCGGGCTCGTTTCCATAGGTCATCATTACAAACGACGGATGATTGCCATATTCTTTTACAATGCGTTTACTTTCTTCCCAAACATATTCATCAACCGGGAAACCACTACCAAGTTCGGTACTCTGATTCGCCCACGAACCGCACTCAACCTGTAGATAAACACCCATTTCGTCGGCCACTTCAAAAGCAGCTTCAGGCGGGCACCACGAATGAAAACGAACATGGTTTAAACCGTGCGCCTTTACTTGCTTATAAATTTTCTTCCAGTAATCGGGGCCTGTTGGCGGATAGCCTGTTTTTGGGAAAGCAGCACAATCGAGTGTCCCTCTCAAAAATACGGGCCTTCCATTTATTGCAAACTGAGATCCTTCTGCTTTAAAATCACGCAGCCCAAAATCTTCTGTAACTTCATCAGTTCCCGATGTCGATTTTAACTGAAGTGAAAGTTGATAAACATTCGGATGAAATTCATCCCACAACAATGCGTCATTTCCCAAAGCATAATGCATTTTAATCTCATTTTGGCCGGGAGTTACTTTAAAATTATATACTTCTTGTGCTGCCTCTACTTCGCTATTTTTTAGTTGAGCAAAAACAGGGATACTAATTTCTTCCTCCTCTGAGGTAGAATTAACGACCTTACACTTCACTTCAATGCTTCGGGAATGCACATCAGGAAATACATCAACCTGACTGAAAAAGATATCGTTACGAACCTGAAGTTCTAATCCTCCAACAATTCCATTCCAATTCGTTTGTGTATGATCTGTAATACTGTGCGAGTTTATACCAACATCAATTTTATCCGTCCGGTTATCAATTTGAATACTGATTTTATTCTCGCCCACCTTCACAAAGCCATCAATTTGAAATACATGCGGCGTACCCAAACTGTTTTGAGCGCCAACTTTTTCGCCATTTATCCAAACAGCCGACTGCCAGTGCGGACGTTCGAGGCTCAGAAAAAGTGGCTTTCCGATAAACTCTTCAGGAATAGTAACCAGTTTCTGGTACCATGCTACGCCGGTATACTTTTTTAAGGGCTGCAGCCAGAAAGGAAACCGGATATTATCAGCATCGAAATATGGTGCATAATTAGGATCTTTATACCATTCCGGATTTTGAATTCCGCCAGTCCATTTTGTATTGAGTGTAATGTCGAAACCTTTTCCATTTTCAACCATCGAACCGGGAAGATTTATATGCTCGAAAAAATCCTGAGAAAACCACTCTTCACGAATTCCATTATCCAGCGTATCTATTCGAAACTGCCACTTCCCTCTTAAATCAATGGTTTTTGTAGTTTCTGAGCTACATGAGCTCAGCACAAAAAACAGTAATATGTAGATAAAATTCTTCACCATTTTTCAAGCAATTAGTTTAAAATTTCCTCTTCAATTTCTTCTAATGATTTGCCTTTTGTTTCGGGCAATCGTTTGTATATGAACAGCAGTCCTGCTGCACAGATTATTCCGTATAACCAGAATGTACCAGAGGCGCCAAATGCTGAATTTAGCAACGGAAATGTGTAGGTTAACAGGAAACTTGCAATCCATAACGATGCTGTTGCAAATGACATGGCTGCACCACGAATCCGGTTCGGGAATATTTCTGAAAGAACCACCCAGGTAACCGGAGCCAACGACATGGCGTAACAGGCAATTCCCAATACCACCAGTAGTAACAAAGGCCATCCCGTAACCTGGAAATAATATCCGGCGCCCATTAAAGCGTAAATTCCTGCCAATCCGGCTGAACCAAGAATCATCAACGCACGGCGCCCTAACTTGTCAACCGTATAAATGGCCACGAAAGTAAAAACGAGGTTTACACTTCCGGTAACCACAATATTGAAAAGCGTATCGGAAACGCCATATCCGGCTGCTGCAAATACCTCCTGTGCATAATTAAAAATAACGTTGATACCGCACCACTGCTGGAAAGCAGCAACGACAATACCTATCAACAATATCTTGCGCATACCCGGAGAATTCAGGAATTTAAAATTCACCCGGCCTTCGTCGTGTTCCAGGTTTTCGTGAATGCTTTTATATTCTTTTTGGGCGTATTCTTTCCCACCAATTTTTCCAAGAATACTCAACACTTTATTTTCATTGCCATTTTTTGCCAGCCATCTCGGGCTTTCAGGCACAATAAACATAAGTAGGAAAAATGCTCCTGCGGGTAAAGTCTCTGCCCAAAACATCCAGCGCCACGCCATTTGTCCGTTCCACGATGCCAGAATTTCGGCAGCCGTTGTACCTTCCGGAACCGGTTGAGCAATTTGCCAGTTGGCAATCTGTGCCCCTAAAATCCCGATTACAATGGTCAGCTGGTTCAGCGAAACAAACTTTCCGCGCATTGCTGCCGGCGACACTTCGGCAATGTACATGGGCGACAAATTAGAAGCCAGCCCGATGCCAATACCACCCAAAATGCGGTAGATAATAAATGGGGTAAAGTTGTTTGCTGCTCCCGTACCTATTGCCGAAAGCGTAAACAAAAAGGCTGAAAATATCAGTAGCTTTTTTCGTCCTAACCGGTCGCTAAATGCGCCTGAAGTTAATGCGCCAAGCAAACACCCTAAAAGTGCGCTACTCATTGCCCAGCCCTGTAAAAAAGGACTTTGGCTGATATGAAAAAACTGCTCGTAAAAAGGTTTTGCCCCTCCGATAACTACCCAGTCGTAACCAAAAAGTAGACCTCCCATAGCCGACACCATTGAGATGGTGAATATGTACTTTGTATTTAATTTATCGCTCATCTATGCGTATTTTTTCTGTATGATCAAGATCGTTTGAGTCTTTTGAGTCTTAGCTTCATATTGAATGATTGTTTTTTCCACAAGCAAAAGCCTCTCAGCTCCATAAAACTATAGTAAAATCCTTTATTCTAAGCAAATAACTCTCTTATTGCTTTCTTTCTTCAAACTTTTGCTACACATTAGCGGTCCACTTAGTGTTATAACCAACCGGATTTCCCTTTCTGTTAATGGTCATTGACCCCGGGAGTTTTACAATTTCCGGGAGTTGTTGACTGAACCATTTTTCATCAATTCCTTCATCTTCGGGATCCATCCTGAATTGCCATTCCCCAGAAAGATCAATATTAAATGAATCATCAGAAGAACATGATGATAGTATCAAGAAAAATAAAATAGGTTGATCTCATTAGGATAGTCTATTAGGCTGTATGAATGTTTTGAATAATTTTTGCGATTATAAAAATCCAGGGAGAATTCTCCCTGGATATCTAACTAAACTATAAATGACTACCAAGGATCATTTTGGGTCATATTTGGATTATTTTCCAATTCACTCTCTGGGATTGGATAATATTCATATTTGGATGTATAATTTGAATATCCTTCCACTGCGCTGGATGTAATTACGTTTTCTAATGTTCCCCAGCGCCGTAGATCGTAAAAATGCAAACCTTCTCTAGCAAACTCCACATTACGCTGATGCATAATTTCTTCCATCATTTGAGAAGAACTCCATCCTGTCATCTCAGTTTCTTTATCAACAAGATTTGCGCGCGAACGAACACGTTGAACTAATGGAGCGGCAGCACTAACCTGTCCATCCATAGTATAAGCCTCTGCCAACATTAGCAAAACATCAGAATAGCGCATTCCCTTTTCGTTCAATTCTGATTTCCAATCCCCTTCATTTGCATTCCACCAATTTTGGTTTTTACGCAACCAAACAGCATCGCTTCCATAAGTTGCACCAAACTCTTTCTGGTAGAAAACAGATCCCGGGTAATCCCAAGCCAAAGTTGCCAATGCACGTGGATCGAAATCTCCATCAATAGTCTTTTCTTCCAACATAGCATCCAATAATACTTTAGTCGGATACAATTCAAACCATCCTCCAACTTCACCCGGAGCACATTCTTGTGCAATAAATGTTGAACGTGATTTATTGGCAGGATTACCCGTCCAAATATCGGGTCCACCTTCGAAGCTGTACTGCAACTCAAAAACAGACTCAATACTATTTTCGTGTTCCACTACAAAATTGTTAGCAAAATTATCCATCAAACCGTATCCGTATTGACTTTCATTATTTACAAGTTCACTTAACTCAGATGCAGCTTGTGACCATTCACCTCTATATAAATAAGCTCTTCCCAAAAATCCAATTGCAGCACCTTTGGTAGCTCTTCCCAATTGATCATCAGGCCAAGTAACAGGCAAACTGGCTTTGGCTGCTTCCAGATCACTGAACACCTGATCCCAAATCTGCTCCATTGTTGCCTTTTCTTTAAAATAATCTTCTGTTGATTCTGCCAGTTCAGTAATTAGTGGTACTGCACCAAAATCATTTACAAGAATAAAATATTGAAGACCTCTTATAAACTTAGCTTCAGCAATTAATTCTGTCCTTTTGCCCTCAGTAATATCCTGAACCTGATCGGCAAAATGAATTACCTGGTTCGCTCTGAATATACCGGTATAACAACCTTTGTAAAAATTCGCTGTTTGACCAGTACTAATTGTATTTTGGTAAGTAGAAACATCGTAACGTCCTCTCACATCATTTCTTATCTGGAAATTTTCAGTACGGCCTTCTTTCAATTCCAATGCAACTACTCCCCAATGTCCGTTATAATCATCAACCAATGAGTTATAAGTTGTTGCAAGCCCTGCCTCAAGATCGGCCTCAGTTTGCCAATAGGCATTTGAAGTTACTTTATTTGGATTGTCCAGTTCCAGAAAACTTTCGGAACAAGCGGTTAACCCAAATATTGCGATTATTAATATATAATATTTCGTTTTCATATCTGTCTTATTATAGTTTTAGAAGTTTAATTGTAATCCGATGTGGTACGATTTATTCAATGGATATACCCTGAAATCAACACCTCTTGAACTTAATCCGTTACCACCAATATCCGGGTTATAACCTGAATAATCAGAAATGGTAAACAAATTCTCGGCAGCAAGATAAAGTCGTAGATTACTAATTGCCACTTTATTTAGAATTGATTCCGGAAATGTATATCCGATCTGAAGTGTTTTTAACCTGAAATATGATCCGTCTTCCAGGTAACGGTCGCTGTTATCCACTCCATTTCCATTGGGATCAGCCATATCTAAACGCGGAAAATCGGAATCAGGATTAAATGTATACGAATTAAGTGTTGTGCTCAGATAATTTGTATTTACCCTGGCCGCTTCCAGGTAGGTATTAAAACCATTATAGATTTTATTTCCCTGTGTTCCCTGAAAGAAAAGGCTGAAATCGAGATTCTTCCAATTTGCTTCCATTCTCAATCCATAAGAGAAATCAGGAAATGGGCTACCGCAATACTGACGGTCGTTACCATCAATAGTACCATCATTGTTTGCGTCTACAAATCGTATGTCGCCCGGAACAGCATTCGGCTGAATTAATTCTCCATCTTTACTATGGGCATTCACCTCTTCTACACTACGAAATAATCCATCGGTTTTTATCAGGAAAAATGAGTATAAAGGATATCCTTCTTGTGTATATGTAACTGCCGATCCATGATGCGAGGCAGTTCCTCCGGATATCAACTGGCTACCAGTACTTAACGAACGAACCTCATTATCTACAGCAGTAAGTGTACCGGTTACTGAGAAATTAAAATCACGAACCTGTCCATTGTATGTTACTGCTGCTTCAAAACCATTATTGGCAATTTCCCCGGCATTACTATAAGGATCGGAACCTGCACCAACAGATAATGGAATTGGCACCCGCAATAAAACGTCTGTTGTTTTCTTCCTGAAATAATCAAGAACAACATTAAACTTACCAGACCACATGCCTAAATCTACACCAATATTCGATGTTGCGGTCGACTCCCATTTTAACCCGGTTGCCGGATAATCAGTCTGAATATTTCCAACCCAAAGCGTACTGGGATTACCAGTTGTATAACTAATTGCAGAAGTTATCAGCCCCATGTACTGATAATCTCCAATTTCCTGGTTTCCAAGAATACCGTAACTTCCTCTAAGCTTTAATTGGGTAATCGAAGTTCCCAAGTCTTTAAAGAACTCTTCGTTAGCAACATTCCAAGCCAGCGAAATAGAAGGGAAATTACCCCAGCGATTATTATCGCTAAACCTTGAAGATCCATCTCGTCTGTATGTTGCCGTTAAAATATAACGGTTGTCGTAAGAGTAGATTACACGACCAAGATATGATAACAAGGTATTTTCATTTTCGTAACCAGCAGAGTTCGCTTCATCCGATCCGGCATCAAGGACTCTAATTCCATCTGGCATCGCTTTTTTAGATCCTGAAATCTGACGATACAGGTATTTATAGGATGTTTGGCCAACTACAGCATTTATTGAGTGTTTTCCAAACTCCTTATTATACGACAAAGTATTCTCTACTTGCCAGTACTTCGACATACCACTTGATTCATTCAAACTCGTCTTATCATTTCTGAAAATGCTTCCAACTACATACCTTGGTCGGTAGCTATACCCTTTTGTCTCATTTATGGTTGCCCCTACACTCAATTTATACTTAAGGCCATCAATAAATTCATACTCTCCATAAAGGTTAGCAAGTAGTTTGTAATATTCATTTTGATCATCAAACAAATCTAAGCCAGCAACCGGATTGAAGACATCCATTACTGGTCCCCAGGCTCCGGCATAACCTCCTACTGCTGATTCATCATAAATCTTAAAAGCCGGAATCATCATAGTTGCAGCTGATACTGCTGACCCTCCTTGTCCTCCAAGGTTGTTAATATTTTGTTTTTCTTCAGTAGAAAAAATGAAGGTTTCTCCAAGTTTAAGTTTACCTTTTGTCATATCTGTCTTAACACGCATATTAAGACGATTATAATTTGATGTTTCTACAATCCCCTCCTGGTCAAGATATCCCAGAGATAAGTTGTACTTCAAGTTTTCAGATCCTCCACTTACTCCAATACTATAGTTCTGACTGGAGGCAGGTCGATATATTTCATCCTGCCAATCGATTCCGGCACCAGGCACTTCAGGATTTGTAGCAATTTCAAGCCGCTCCATACCTCCGGCATCCCGTGCTGCATTATTCACTTTAATCCATTCATCAGTTGTTAACAGGTCTAACTTTTTACCAATATACTGAATTCCATAATCTGCACTAACATTTATTTTCAGCTCACCAGAAGCACCAGATTTAGTTGAAATAAGGATTACACCATTAGATGCACGCGATCCATAAATTGCAGCCGAAGAAGCATCTTTTAACACCTGTATCGATTCGATGTCCTGAGGGCTTAGGTTATTCATCGACTCAACAGCAATTCCATCTACAATTATTAACGGATTTACATTATTTAAAGAACCGGCCCCCCTAATTTGCATACGCACACCAGATCCAGGATCTCCTCCAGCTGTTTCAACAACAACACCTGCTATCTTCCCTTGCATAGCTGCACCAACATTAGTATTAACCTGCTGGTCTAATTCATCACCTTTTAAAGTACCAACAGCACCAGTCAGGTCCGATTTTTTAACGGTACCATAACCAATTGCAACTACTTCTTCCAGACCGATAACACTTTGCTCTAAAACTACATTAATAATGCTTTGATTACCAACAGTGATCTCCTGGGGAATCATTCCAACAAATGAAAACACCAGAATGTCATCCTGCTGAACACCAGGAAGACTAAATGTTCCATCAACAGAAGTAATAGTTCCGGCACTGGTACCCTTTACAGCCACAGTTACTCCTGGCATGGGGTCTCCAATGTTATCCAAAACTGTTCCGCTAATGCTCTTTTCTTGAGCCCATGATAAGGTAGCTAGCAACACTACTATTATACATAGACTTACCGATTTTAATTTTCTTCTCATAAGCTTTAAGATTTTTTTTAAGTTTTATTTATTCAAAATAACAGGTACAAAATTACGCAGATAAGAAGACGGAGTAAATGGATAATTTTACATTTTTTTAGACTATTCGATTTTTATTTCACTTTATTACATTAATTATACGACACAACACAAAAAAGAAATAATAATATTATTTTACTAATACATACAATCATATATAATAAATACAGATTACTAAAACCCATAACACATTGACTATATGAACATTTGTAGATTATTAAAATAAATAGCTCAAAATGGCATAAAAAGAGAAAAATGCATTATTTTTATGCTATAAGATTTTTTAACAAACCTATTTTTTTGACAATCTGATTATTTACACATCATTAAGCGACATAAGTAAATAGATTCTGATGAACATAGAAACAGACATGAACCTGACAGTGCCAATTGATGGGAAACCTGACAATTTTACCGGCGACAGAAGTGTTGTACTATCAAAACGACAACTGAAAAACATTAAAGATAATCCTTTAATAAACGGGCTCTTTATCACCGCCATTGGATTTTATCCACATGCAAAACATCACTTTCGCAAAAGGAGCAAAGGTATTCAGGATCACATATTAATTTATTGTATCGATGGTAATGGAACAATCTCTATAGATAATAAAGAACATAACCTGCAAGCCAACAGCTATTTTGTAATTCCTTCGCATAAAGCACACACCTATTGGGCCTCGAAAACAAATCCGTGGTCGATTTACTGGTTACATTTCGAAGGCGAACGAAGCTCCTATTTTGAAGAACACTTTGGAAAGGTTAACAACATAAAACAATCAAGTAAATCAAGAATTGATGATAGAATTAAGCAATTCAATGAGTGTTTAACAACGCTTGAATCGGGTTTCTCACGTGAAAATATAAATTATGCCAACCTCAGCCTTAACAGTTTGCTGGCTTCATTCTTTTATATTGAAACTTACAGGGCTGCAAAAGGACACCGGGGAACCAATCCGGTTGATCAAGCCATCTTTTTTATGCAACAAAATATTAATGCAACAATAAAGATTTCAGATATATCTGATCATGTAAAATTATCGGAATCACACCTCACCAAAATCTTTAGAAACAAAACGGGCACTTCGCCAATGGACTATTTTATTAACCTTAAAATGCAGGAGGCAATACGCCTTCTGATCAGTCAATCCTTAAAAATAAAAGAAGTGGCCTACCGACTTGGTTATAGCGATCAATATTATTTCACGCGAATTTTCACAAAACACATTGGGTCAAGTCCGGGAACGTTCACCAAAATGAACAAATCAGAGAAATAAATAAATATCTAACACAAAACTTAATTTTCCGATACACAATATTTCATTTTCTCGAAATAAATGATGTTCAGTAAAATGAGAACACCTATTACAGAAATCTATCTCTTTCTATTCCCCCACGATGTCCGGTAAATGGCAAAAGCTTTTCCGGGTTCTTTCGGAGCTCGTTTTATTTCAATAGGCAACAAACCAAAAAGACTTCTGAATAACATTGTTCCGGCAGAAGCAACTGCGAAAACGGCAATAATCCAACTCATTGTCCATGGAGAACCTTCACTGTCGCCAAAAAAAGTGAGTAAAAGTGTTGATAGTATTCCGCTGCCGTATTGCAACGATCCTAGCAATGCCGCGGCAGCACCGGCCATCTCCGGAACTTTATCAAGAGCCGCAGCAGTTGTTGTTGCAGCAACTATTCCATTCATCGAGAAAAAGAAAAACACAGGAATTATGACACCGTAAATACCTCCGATTTGCCATTTTACTGTAGCCACTAACACCAATCCGGCAATCATTGCAATTGCTGTTGCTACTCGTAACAGAAAATCGAGGCTGTACTTCCGCACCAAAATACGGTTGGCAAAACTTAATGTAACTATACCAAAAACATTCAAAGCAAACAACCACCCATAATGTTCCGGATCTACACCAAAATAGGTGATATACACCTCGGGTGAACCGGCCACAAATGCATAAACGCCTACGTAGAAAAACGATACACAAAGCGTGTAAGCCATAAATTTTCGGTTTCGGAGAAGAACGCCATATTTTTTAAAAGCATTCCACAACGAGGTATTTTGGCGTTTTTCTTTTGGTAATGTCTCAGGTAGCTTTTTCATGCTTAAAAGCATTACAGCGCCAATAATAACAAGTAACCAAAAGATACTCTGCCACGAGCTAAACTTTAGAATCTGCCCTCCAACCAATGGACCGAAGATAGGTGCGAGTGCCATCAGAATCATTAATGTAGAAAGCATCTCGGCAGCCTTGGTTCTTTCAAGCATATCGCGCACCATAGCGCGCGAAAGCATTGGACCAACACAAGCTCCCAAAGCCTGAACTACGCGGGCAAACAGGATTTGAGCAATGTTCTCAGAAAATGCACAACCGATAGAACCGATGACAAATAAAATCAAACCGACTACAAGCGGCATCTTTCGTCCGTAACGGTCGCTTATAGGGCCCCAGATAATCTGTGCAATAGCAAACCCAATCAGAAAACCGGTTACTGTAAGTTCGATATCGCCCTGCAAATCGAGTTGCATTTGTGGCATTGCCGGCAGGTAAATATCAGTCGACAGCGAGGTAAAAGCCATTAAAGCTCCTAAAACCAGCCACATAAACAGGCTTACCTTTGTATTGTCTGCATTACTTTTCATTCGTTTATAATTGCTGTTTTTTTGGTAACTCATGGAACTCGCATAATCATACTCCTGTGTATAAAAAAGCTTTTTATATGCTCGTTTCATCATAACACTAAAGTCTTAATGATTAAGACCGTGCAAAGGTTCAAATAATTTACACAAGAGTTGTATCCGGATTACAGATACTCCTACCATTATTACTGATTTAATAAAATGAGATGCTTTTCAGCCTGACAGTCCAATTCTTTTAAACAAGAATCCGGGACGAAAGACACTCACAGTATTAACTTACTGCATTTCTGTCTCGTCCCGGATTCCTGAAAAATGATCCGCTAAACAAACCAATATTATTCAACTACCTTAACGCAAAGCATCTGATTCTGATCACGTATAAGCAATTTCCCATCGGCCAATGCTATAGGTGCCCAGTTTTGTGTTGCCCCGCCAAATCTGGTAGACATTGAGTTCTCGTCGGCATCAGGATTACTTCCCAATATTTCGACACTTGCAATCGGTTTAAATTCTTCCGGACTTGGTTCAATCAAGTACAAAGTATTTGTTCCATCAGTAGCAAGAATCAAATCATTGGCAACGATCATACTTCCTTTGTTAAAATCAGGATCACGTTTGGTTTTCCACATAATTTCACCATCCATATTCATACAGGTTAATCCGTCGCGTGTACTGTTTGTGCCAAACTCCGCATAAAAATACCCTTCGTAGAACAGTGGTGTTTTGGTCTGATCGCCAAACTCTTCAGTACGGAAAAGCTCAGTTGTTCCGTAACTTCCATCGGCTTGTTTTTCAACTTGTATCATTAGTGCCCCAAGCTCATAACCACCTGTAATCAGCAGTCTATTATCACCTGCATCAACAGCGCTCGGTACCGGAATACGGCATACCCAATTATCAAATTTCCAAAGAATTTTTCCGGTTAATGGCTCCATACCAACTACATTTCCCGGCTCAACCGGTTGTCCGCCACGGCCACCACCCGATGCAGTTACCATTACCAAATGATCGTTTCCATCAATTTTAACAATAATCGGGCTTACATAACCTGTTAACCCGAGTGATGCTGTTTTCCATTTCAATTCTCCTGAATTTTTGTCGTAAGCCACAACTCCGGCATCAGGTGCCTGAGAAGCCAGAATTAGCAGGTCGTCATAAATTAAAGGACACTGCGAAATTGCCCATGTTGGGAAACCACCACTTCCGCCAGATCCATGATTTCCGCCTTCAGGAATTTCACCTCCGAAATCGGTCCACACATTTACATTCCAAACCGGCTGATGCGTTTCCAAATCAATACAATACGTATGCCCGTATGGACCGCAAGAATACACATGTTTATCATCAACGATCGGCACACTGCGCGATCCGGGGAACATCACCTCTCCGGCTGATTCATATTCAAATTTCCATAATTCATCACCTGTACTCAGGTCGAAACAACGCATGATGTCACCTGTTTTATCGTCGCGATCGAGCAAATAAACTTTGCCGTCTTTAATAGCAGGGCCGCCATAACCGATGCCCACATTAACCTTCCAAATTACTTCTGGACCACTTTCCGGCCAGGTTTTTAACAAATTATCCTGTTGTGTAATACTGTTTCGATTTGGCCCCATAAATTGTGGCCAATCCTGAGCCAACAAAACAGAACTGATTGCCAACGCAAAGGTTAAAAAGACAAGTTTCTTCATATGGTTCTAATTTTGGTTTTTCGCAAAAAGGCGGAATTCAGGCAACGACCTTTACTCCACGGCTGATTGTCAAGACATAATATTAACAGAAATCGACGCCAAAACCAATTTGTTGCGATGAATATTAGTTTCAAAGGGATAAAATTTTTCTTCATTTGATGAAAATATTGGAATTGGCAACAGCTGAAAAGTCGTCCCAATCACCATCCATTAAAAAACAGATTTCTATTTTTCTAACGAGTACCCTCTGAAGACCTGCTAAGAACGAAATTTACTAGTCGTTCTCCAAAACACTTTCGCGGATGGTAACCGGCCCTAATAATCCGGAAGGCTCCAGATTGATCTCCGGTCGTTTTCTTCCCAGAAAGTCGTTGGAAATAACAATGTTGGTTGATGTATACTTTTTCTGATCATCCAGAATCTCATCACCGGCTACACGGTTAAACCACGAATTTACGACTGTAATCTCAAGCGTATTTTCGCCTTGTTGCAACACATCGCTAATATTTAAGCGAAAAGGTTTTGTCCAGGTAATTCCCTTGTATTTTCCGTTTACAGTTACCTCTGCAATGCCGACATCTTTCACCGTTTCCAGCTGTAGGAAATAATCGCGGCCCTTTTCCGGAGCAAAATCCAGGTTAAATGTTTTTGTATAGACCACTTTGCCTGAATAATATTTTATCCCCTGATCTTCAGATTTTGACCAATCGGCCAGTTCCGGGAAAACAACTTTTCCGGGACCACCCCACTCCGGCTCAAAAAACAATTCCCACTCACTATCAACGGTTTTAACTGTTTTATATTCGGGATAGTTGCGTGTTTCTACCCCTTGACGGTCTGTAGGAATTGACGCGTTAAAAACGACCATAACCGATCCGTAAGGTTCCAGCGTTAAAGGCACTTCTGTTTTGCCATCGGCCTGTCTAAAAGCCAATGCATCTCGAATATCGCCGGTGTTGGCATCCCAAAGTTCCGGTTGCGTTCCACTCTCCCGAAATTCTGCTGTTATTTTTTGCTTCGCCGCAGTTTGGTTCGATACGAAATATACTTGTGTTTTTCCAACGGTATAATGAATGTAATCGAAGTCTGTTTTACTATTATTGCCTTTCACTGAAAAATCAGGCGCAACACTTTGTGACAACAGGTACTCGCGTGCTGTTACTCCCCAAACAACCTTACCATCACCATATTTAGTTGTGCCTTCAGCCGAAGTATCATTTCCCCATAATTTATTCGCTAACGATTGGAATTTTTCGTTTGCTGCTTTACCTCCAACCAGACTAATAGGTCGTTCAGGCTTGTTTCCAATAACTGTTGCTCCCTGATTTACCAATTCCTCCAATTTTTCGAGCACCGCCAGCGACAAAACCTTATGATCGGGCAAAACCAAAACACTGTATTCAATTCCACCGGGAACAACAACTTTTCCGTCATTCACTTTTAACTGCAAGAATATCGTTTCATCGGTTACATCGTAATCGAAACCCGGCATTACTCCCGCCGGATCGGAATGTTTATACGGAAATACATTTGGCACATGATCGCCATAATAATACAGTGCATCGGCAACAAATTTGCCTTCCTGCACAACGGCCTGCACGCATTGCATATAATCGATAAACGCCCCCGATTGATTCCACCAGGTAACCTGCGGATTTACGTGTGTACCGGCAAAATACTCCTGCCCCGGCAATCCCATTTCGGGCGGCGAGCACGTGAAAGTATGAAAATACATACGGTTCAGCCCCGCGCAGATTTCATGATCGAAGGATGATTTCTGGTCGTGCCACAATTCGTCGTTCCAATGCGGCCCAATGGTGGTAAAACTCTCCGCCCCAACGATTTTTATGCCGTAAATATGCGCTGCCGAAGAAGCCTGTTTCAGGAAAAAACGGTTTTCGTCGCGCGGACGATGTGGCGATGGTGCCCAAAACTCACTCATTACAATATCGTTGTAACCATAGTTTTTTATACCGTCCATTGGCCCGGCGTGCGGACCTGCAGATTCGGGCTGAATGCCCATATTATATTGGTGTGCGTATTCCTGGAAACGTTTGTAATGTTTCTCGGCAACCAGGTCGGCAAGTGTTTTTCTGAAGTCGGCCAAGAAGGCATTTGTGGTTTTTACATCATCAACAATGTAACCGGCAACAACAGGCAAATAATTGATAACATCGTAACCGCGGTAATCGGTAAATTCCTGCGCAAACTTATCGGTCCAGTTCATACCACCGCACTCCCAGCTGTCGGTTTCCATATATTTCAAAGTTGTTCCAACATGATCGCCGGCAGCTTCAAAAATAGGCTCAACCACATCGTTCCAGTAAAAATCAAACGCCTCTTCACTCATGTAATCCAGCACACGGCCCTGCCAATCACCACTCGATGTTGAAACTTTAGCATCAGTACAAGTGTAACCAACGCGCATAATATTCCAGTTTCCGGGAGGTGCATCCCAGTTCAGTGTACCATCCTCCGACACAAACGCATCAAGCTGAACAATCTCCTCCTTATTTATCGTATAATTTTTCTCACCTTCTACCTTTTCCTTATCCGGATCATTAAAAAGCAGGAAACGACAATCGGGAGCAGAACCACCCAATTCATGAAACCCAAGTTTGTAATCAAGATCGGTGATCACCTCATCTGTTTTCGCGGTTTCTTTTAGCGGAAAAGCAAGAATTGTAATGTCTTTATAAAAGTCATCTCTGGTAAAAGGCTGTTCCAATTTCAGCGAAACAGTCTTCTCTCCTTCAACTTTAGCTTCGGAAAAAGTCAATTGTTTGGCTGCATACTGGGGCGTTACACGCGGGCCACCAAGATTCCAGCCACTTTGAATATTAAAGCCCATTGTTAAACCCAACCGTTTGGCTTCGTCAAGCGCAAACACAAAAAGCTCGTTCCACTCGTCCGATCCGTACAACGGTCCTTTCGGAATGTCTTTATTTCCGCGCTGGTTATAACCACCGGCATCAAAGATCATGGCTCCTTGAAAGTTTTTGGATTTCATGGCCTCCATATCTTTGGTAATGGCAGCTTTATTTACATTGCCATTTAACCACCACCACCAGCAGTTAACACCATATTCGCGTGCAGGATTCTCGAAATTAGCTCTTATTTCACTGTAACTGATCTGGTCTTCTCCAGACGTTTCGGTTTTATCCTTTTGTGTACACGATTGCCAGAACACGGAAACAATAAGAACCAAAAACAATATTCTATTCATAGCTGATGATTTTTTCAAATGACGAGTTAACGGTTAGATTCCCGACTATAAACCCGATAATTTTTCCAAAGCCAGCGCTAATGCATGTGTTCCCAATTTTCCATGGCCCTGCGCCTGAACAGCCAGGTAAAGTTGTTTCACCAGCGCTAATCCGGGCAACGATAAGCCCATCGCTTCAGCTTCTTTTAAGGCAATTCCCATATCTTTTATAAAATGTTCCACAAAAAATCCCGGATCGAAATTACGATTTACAATACGGGGCGCCAGATTATCGAGTGTCCAGCAACCGGCGGCACCACCACTAATTGATGAAAGCATAGTTGGCAGATCGAGACCGGCTTTATGGCCGTACAATAAGGCTTCGCAGACACCGATCATTGTTCCGGCAATAGTAATCTGATTACACATTTTTGTATGCTGACCCGATCCGGCTTTGCCCTGATAAACGATCTGTTTTCCCATAATTTCAAACAGCGGATAAACCTTATCGAAAGCTTCTTTGTCGCCACCGGCCATTATTGAAAGTGTACCTTTTTGTGCACCAACATCACCTCCGGAAACCGGAGCATCAACCGACTGAATATTTTTAGCTTTGGCAGCCTCATAAATTTCAACGGCCAAACTTGGCTCTGTAGTCGTCATATCAACCAAAACGGCGCCCGGCTTTGCTTTTGCCAGAATTCCATTTTCGCCAAAGTACACTTCGCGAACATCTTTCGGAAAACCTACAATCGTAAAAATTACATCGGAAACTGCAGCAACCTCAGCCGGACTATCGGCCCATTTTACGCCGTTTGCCAGCAACGATTCTGCTTTACTTTTTGTTCGTGTGTAGGTGGTACACGAATAACCTGCATTATTTAGGTGACCCAGCATGGAAATCCCCATCACTCCGGTACCGATCCAGCCAATTGTAATATCTTTTTTCATTTGTTTATAATTGTTTATTTATGAAGAATCATACGGAACTAGTCTCAAAAATCCGAGACTGACTTCATTCTTATTTTTTTAAGTATCCCAAAACTAAAGTTTTCATCACATTCGGCAAAATCAATTAATTATTAACAACTAATACAAAAGTGTTCGATTTTTTTGTCTCATTTCAGTCATTGGGATTAATAAAACAATGGTTACATCAACAAAAAAGTATAGACATTTTGTAGTTTTTATGCTGATATTCTAAAACTTATACAAGCATTCGTCCTTAACCAACTTTCTAAAAAGTACTAAACACTCTTTTACAACATGCTCAAAAACAGCTTAATTGAAATCAGTCATTTTTTAAATAACTAAAACAAACAATTATATTTAAGGCAAAATCTTTCGCATAGATTTATAAGTGATAACGGAGAGTGGATGCTGACTGCTTTCCGTTTTCTTTTAAAAAACCCAATCCGGGGCATAAAAAAACCTCCGGATAAACTCCGAAGGTTTTCTTATAGTTATTGTCGAATTTTTCTTATAATTCTTTAAAGAAATCGTTTCCCTTATCATCAACAATAATGAACGCAGGGAAATTCTCCACTTTGATCTTACGAACCGCTTCCATTCCAAGATCTTCAAAATCGACCACCTCAACAGATTTGATGCTGTTTTTGGCCAAAATAGCAGCCGGTCCGCCAATTGAACCGAGGTAGAATCCACCATGTTTTTTACAGGCATCGGTAACTGCTTGCGAACGGTTTCCTTTTGCCAGCATGATCATAGATCCGCCCTTACTTTGGAACTCGTCAACATAAGGATCCATACGGCCTGCAGTTGTTGGCCCGAAACTACCAGAAGCCATTCCTTTAGGAGTTTTTGCAGGACCTGCATAATACACCGGATGGTTTTTAAAGTATTCCGGCATTGGTTTGCCTTCGTCGAGCATTTGTTTAATCTGCGCATGTGCAATGTCGCGAGCTACAATTAAAGTACCACTCAAATTCAAACGCGTTTTTGTTGGGTATTTTGTTAATTCTGCCAACACTTTGTCCATTCCCTGATCGAGATCGATATCGATTGCAGGGCTCATTGCCGGAGCTTTTGAAGGCAGGAAACGAGCCGGATTTTTCTCCAGTTGCTCAACGAAAATACCTTCTTTGGTAATTTTTGCTTTTATATTACGGTCGGCGCTACAGCTAACACCTAAACCTACCGGGCACGAAGCAGCGTGACGTGGCAAGCGGATAACACGCACATCGTGTACGAAATATTTTCCACCAAACTGTGCTCCTACTCCACTTTCCTGACAAATCTTAGTTACTTTTTCTTCCCACTCCAAATCGCGGAATGCCTGACCACCTTCGTTACCTTCGGTTGGCAAATGATCTAAATAACCAGCTGAGGCTTTCTTAACTGTTGCAAGAGTAGCTTCGGCAGAAGTACCGCCAATTACCAGTGCCAGGTGATACGGAGGGCACGCAGAAGTACCCAAATCCATAATTTTTTCCTGAACAAATTTGGTGAGATTTTCCTCGGTCAGCAACGATTTGGTTTGCTGATACAGGAAGGTTTTGTTACCTGAACCTCCACCTTTTGTTACAAATAAAAATTCGTACTTATTTCCTTGCTCGGCGTAAAGATCGATTTGTGCAGGAAGGTTAGTTCCGGTGTTCTTCTCTTTTGTCATAGTGAACGGAACCACCTGCGAATAACGTAGATTCCTGTCCGCGTAAGTGGCAAAAATACCTTTCGACAATTCCTCGGCATCATTGGCGCCGGTGTACACATCTTCACCTTTTTTACCAATAACAATCGCGGTACCAGTGTCTTGGCAGGTTGGCAGTTCGCCCTCAGCAGAAACAGCCTGGTTCATCAGCATGGTATGTGCAACAAATCGGTCGTTATCAGTTGCTTCCGGGTCTTCAAGAATTTTTGCCAGTTTTTCAAGGTGAGCAGAACGCAGGTAAAATGAAACATCGGTAAATGCTTCTTTTGCCAGTTCTTCCAAACCTTTCGGATCTACTTTTAAAATCTCGCGGCCATCAACTTCAATGGTCGACACATAATCTTTTGTAATGCAACGATATTCGGTATCGTCTTTTAAAATTGGAAATGGTTTTTGATATTTAAAATCTGCCATCTTATAATCGGTTAAATTAATTTTCCTTCAAAGATAAAACTATTCATTGGTTTCTATTTTATTTTAAGCTGAATCCTGAAAAACTTAACCCGAAATATACTTCGCGTTTAAATCCAATGATCATTATCTCCACACCCTAAAACAGGCTAAATTCAGTAAGATTTTCGTGAGTAACATTTTTTTATGCTGTTATATTTGGTTTGTATTGCAAACTTGTTTAACTTTATAAACAAAACTAATAAAATGAATTTTAGTAAGCCGAACCAAGAGATGAGTAACAACGAGATGTTGAAAACACTCAAAACCGCCATTAAAACTTCAAAACATTCGTTATACGAAGATGGTATTCTTCTTATCTTGTGGGGAGCATCATTTACTATCGGATTCCTGTTGAGTTATTACAAATCCACCCAACTTGTAGTTTACACAACACGCAAACTTATCGACACCTTAAACATATTAGCAGCTGTATTTTTAATCGGATTTACCATCTATTATCTGTTCCTTCGCAAACCAAAACTTCATACTTATACAGCAATATCAACGCGTTTTGTTTGGATTGGAATTATAATTGCGCATAACCTGAATGTGATCGTAACCAAAAGCCTGTTACAAGAAGTTGATTTTGCACTGATTCATCCGCTACAGATGGTTCTAATTGGTTTTGCGCTTTTTGTTACCGGCGGAATTTACCGTTACAATTTATTATCCATTAGTGGAGTTATAATGTGGCTTGCCGCAGTTTGGTGTGCCCGGGTAGAACTGGCCGACCAGTACTTGATTCGGGCAATAGCCAACTCTATTTGTTTTGTAATTCCGGGCATTTCAATGTACATGAAAAGTAAAAAAACAGCCCATGTTTAAAGACCTCGACCCATTACTTCATTCGCAGGTACGGCTGGCAATAATGACAATACTGATAAATGTGAAGTCGGCCGAGTTTTCGTATTTGCTCGAAAATATAAAAACTACAAAAGGCAACCTGAGTTTTCAAATGACAAAACTCAAGGAGGGTGGTTACATTAAGGTTAAAAAGTCGTTTCGAAAAAACTATCCGCTTACCACATTAAGCATTACTCCAAAGGGAATTAATGCCTACGAAACATATGTAGAAGCGATTTCAGAATACTTCAGGAAATCAGGAAAACTTTAATTCTCCCCTACCGTTCTATTTGTAAGTTCAGATTTATCCCGAGCGAAACTGGCTGAATATTTCATTCAATTCATTAGTTTTGAGAAAACGAAAATTAATCATGATGAAAACAAAAATTTGCCTGCTATATATTTTTCTGGCCACGCTTATTGTTAATGTTCATGCTGAAGTAAAACTCCCTAAAATTTTCAGTTCGAATATGGTTTTGCAACAGGGTATTGAGATTCCGGTTTGGGGCTGGGGCGACAAGGGAGAGGCAATCACTATTTCTCTTATTGAATACGTAAACAAAACCAACGAAAATACCGGAGAACAAACCACTATGACTATAAGGTTGTGTAGTGCAAATGTTATTACAGATAAGGATGAAAAATGGATGGCAAAATTACCGGCACAAAAATATGGTGGACCTTTCACCTTGATAGTAAAAGGTAAAAACACTATTTCATTAACCAATGTAATGATCGGCGAGGTTTGGGTATGTTCGGGGCAATCGAACATGGAATGGCCGCTGGCACAGGTAAGAAATGCCGACGAAGAAGTGGCTGCTGCCAATATCCCAAATATCAGGCTATTTACAGTTCCCAAACGTGTGGCACAATTTCCGGAAGAAGATATGGAAAGTGGCGAATGGATGGAATGTTCCCCTCAAACAGCGCATAACTTTTCGGCTGTCGGGTATTTTTTCGGAAAAGCTTTGCAAGAAAATCTGGACGTTCCAATCGGACTAATTCACAGTTCGTGGGGAGGAACCGTTGCTGAAACATGGACAAGTCCCCAGACCATTCAAAACGATCCGGTTTTCAGAGAGCCCATGATTGAATTGCAACAAATGAATCTTGAGGAATACAGGAAAAATAAAGAAGCCGAAATTCGTAAAATACTGGGCGGCAAGATTCCTACTGAAGATGAAGGCATGCAAGACGGAAAGCCCGTTTGGTCTGATCCGGAATTAAACGACAAAGACTGGAGTAATATAATTGCTCCCGGATTGTGGGAAGAACAAGGTTATGTTGACATTGACGGAATTGGCTGGTACCGAAAAGAACTGGATCTTACCGAAGACCAAACACAAACAAACCTCAACTTACATTTGGGTAAAATCGACGATTCTGATATTACTTTTCTAAACGGTATTGAAATTGGGAAAACGGAAAACCAGTACCAAAAAGAACGTATTTACACTATCGACAAGAAATATTTGAATCCCGGGAAAAACATGATCGTTGTTCGAGTTAACGACACTGGCGGCGGTGGTGGCATTTGGGGCGATCCTGAAGATCAGTACGTGGCCATTGGGCAGGAAAAAATTGATATTTCGGGCAATTGGAAATTCAAAATTTCAAAAGCCGTTATGCAGGATATCGATTTGGGACCAAACTCATATCCAACACTGTTGTACAACGGTATGATCAATCCGATTGTACCATTCGGCATAAAAGGTGTTATCTGGTACCAGGGCGAATCAAATGCCAGCCGGGCAAAACAATATCAGCGTGTATTTCCGAATCTGATAAACGATTGGCGGGCACACTGGAATCAGGACGATTTCCCGTTCTTATATGTACAATTGGCAAATTATATGAAACCGGTGCAAAAACCGGCGGACAGTGAATGGGCAGAGTTGCGCGAGGCACAAACAATGACACTTGATTTGCCAAATACCGGAATGGCATCGGCTATCGATATTGGTGAAGCTGATAATATACATCCGCGTAACAAACAAGATGTTGGAAAACGACTGGCGTTAAATGCGTTAAAAGTAGCCTACAATAAAAATGTGGTGTACACCGGGCCAACTTTTGAATCGGTTGAGTTTAAAGAAGGAAAAGCGTACATCAAGTTCAGTGAAACAGGTTCGGGACTGGCAGTAAAAGACAAATACGGCTACGTAAAAGCATTTTCAATTGCCGGTACCGATCGGGAATTTTATTGGGCAAAAGCCGAGATTATTAATAAAAATACGGTGGTCGTTTATTCGTACGCAGTTACCGATCCGGTGGCAGTGCGTTTTGGCTGGGCCGACAATCCCGACGATTTGAACCTGTACAACCTGGAATTGCTGCCAGCCAATCCTTTCAGAACAGATGACTGGCCGGGAATAACTAAGTAAATTGTAGATAAAATTATCCCGATCGCACAATTTATTAATCAATATAATGTTCATTATAAAACGTGTTTGCCTAGTTTTGTTCCAATGATGAAAAACTTTACCTTACTATTCTTCTTACTACTAATCCAAATCATTGCTTTTGGGCAAAGTAACAATGCAACTTTAAAAGGTGTTATCAAAGATCAGAACGGTGTTCCGATTGATATGGTAAATGTGGTACTGAAAGAATATCCAACCCTTGGAACCACAACAACTGCCGACGGCGAATTCCTGCTTCGTATTCCGGCGCGCAAACAACTCACGGTAATTTTTTCATCGCTGGGGTATCAAACCTTTCAAGATTCGGTTTACGCCAATCGCGAAGAAACAGTTATCAAACAAATTACAATGCCCGAGACCAATCTCGAACTGGCAGAAATAATAGTAAAAGAACAGCGACGCAACGGCGGAAGTATTGTTAGTCTCGATCCGAAGATTCTCAACTCCATCTCGAGTGCATCGGGTGGTATTGAAGCCGGATTAAAAACCTTGCCCGGCGTTTCGTCAAATAACGAGTTAAGCTCGCAATACACCGTGCGTGGTGGTAATTTCGATGAAAACCTGGTTTATGTAAACGATGTTGAGGTTTACCGTCCTTTCCTGATTCGCTCGGGGCAACAGGAAGGTTTGAGCTTTATTAACAGCGATATGGTTTCTACCATCGATTTTTCGGCAGGTGGATTTAATGCCAAATACGGCGATAAAATGTCGTCGGTGCTCGATATAAAATACCGTAAACCAAGCGACTTTAGCGGATCGGCGTCGGTCAGCATGCTCGGTGCTTCGGCGCATTTTGAAGACGTTGCGCTAAACGGAAAACTTTCGCATATCTCAGGAATCCGCTACAAAACCAACCGTTACATGCTGGGGACTTTGGATGAAGAAGGCGAGTACGATCCACGATTTCTCGATTTTCAAACCTACATAACTTACCAGTTTAACGAAAAATTCGACCTATCATTTTTGGGTAACGTAGCACAAAATCAATACAATTTTATTCCTCAAACCCGCGAAACAACTTTTGGAACATGGCAAAATCCGCTAAACACCCGGATTTATTTTGACGGGCAGGAACAGGATGATTTTGAAACCTATTTAGGTGCGGTAACCGCTAATTATCATCCTAATGCCAACCTGAACCTGAAGTTTATTGCATCAGCTTACCATGCCAAAGAAAAAGAGACTTACGATATTCAGGGACAGTACTATCTAAACCAGTTGGAGCGCAATATGGGCTCGGATGAATTTGGCGACAGCACGCTGAATTTAGGTGTTGGGACCTTTATCAATCATGCCCGAAACAGTCTGGATGCCACAGTTTACAGCTTTTCGCACAAAGGAGCATTAAACTCAGAGAAACACCTGCTAAACTGGGGAATTAAATTTCAGCACGAAAAAATAAACGACGAGCTAAATGAATGGATCTACCGCGATTCTGCCGGTTATTCCATTCCTTATTCTGATAGCGAAGTAAATTTGTTTTACACACTTACTGCCAAAAACAAAATCAGTTCAAACCGTATAACCGGTTACATTCAGGACAGTTGGGGCATGCCCACCCAAAATGGCGATTTGTATCTCACCGGTGGTGTCCGATTCAATTACTGGGATTTTAACAACGAACTGCTCATTAGTCCGCGCGCTACATTAAGTTACTTCCCCGAATGGGAGAAAAAAATGTCGTTCCGTTTATCGGCCGGATGGTATCATCAGTCGCCGTTTTTTAAGGAGCTGAAACAAAGCGACGGATACATTAATTACGACTCGAAAGCACAGCGTTCGTTTCAGGTAGTTGGTGGCACCGACCTGCTTTTTACTGCCTGGGATCGCCCGTTTCGTTTTACTTCCGAGGCCTACTACAAACACATGAACCGCCTGATTCCTTACCAAATTGATAATGTTCGCATACGTTACCTTGCTGAGCAAGAAGCAACCGGTTATGCTACCGGGATTGATTTTAAAATTAATGGTGAGTTTGTAAGCGGATTGCAATCGTGGGCAAGTTTATCGTTCCTGCAAACCGAAGAAGATATAAAAGGCGACGGGCACGGAATGATTCCCCGCCCTACTGATCAGTGGATGAATTTTAGTTTATTTTTCCAGGATTATTTACCGGGAAATCCAAGCTACAAAATGCAATTGTCAGGATTTTACGGAGCACGACTTCCAACCGGGCCGCCAAATGGCGAACGTTACCAGGATGTATTTCGTATGCCGCCCTACCGCCGTATCGACCTTGGATTTTCAAAGGTATTTATTAGCCGGGCAAATCGTTCAAATAGCCCGTTCTTCAAGCATATTACCGATTTATCGCTAAGCCTCGAGGTATTTAACTTGCTGGACATCAACAATACCATCTCCTATTTTTGGGTATCAAGTATTTATGGCGACCAGTATGCTGTTCCTAATTATCTTACATCAAGAAAATTCAACTTAAAACTTACGGTAAAATTCTAAATTACAGCAACATACCTAATTAATTACATAATGTAATGTTTAAGCAACATTAAAACTTTGTTGCGCGACGCCGTTGATATGAACTATTGTGACCAATAGATTACCTTTGCCTTACAACTTAATTAGTTACTATATGAACCTAACTGTATACCAAGTTGATGCCTTCGCCGAAAAAGTATTTGAAGGAAACCCCGCAGCCGTAATTCCACTAAATGACAAGTGGCTTCCGGATGATGTCATGCAAAAACTGGCACAGGAAAACAACCTCTCAGAAACAGCATTTTTTATAAAAAAAGACAACTGCTACCATATTCGCTGGTTTACTCCCGAAGCCGAGGTTGATCTTTGCGGTCATGCTACTTTGGCAACTTCGCATGTTATGTTTCAGCACTTAAATTACACTGCCGATAGCATTTGTTTTCAGTCGAGAAGCGGAAAACTGAGTGTAAAAAAAGAAGGCAACCTGTTGGTATTAAACTTCCCGTCATCAGAAGTGGAGGCCAAATATATTCACTCCGATTTAAAAACGGCGTTTGGAATTCATCCGCAGGAATGTTTTAAAGGCCGCGAAGACCTGATGTTGGTTTTTAAAACTGAAAACGACATTTACAACCTGGAGCCCGATTTTGCGAAAATGTTAGAGGCTACTTCGCGAGGCATAATTTGTACGGCCAAATCGGAGAAATACGACTTTGTATCGCGCTTTTTTGCACCATCAGTAGGTATTAACGAAGATCCTGTAACCGGGTCGGCACACACCATGTTAATTCCATACTGGTCGGAGCAACTTAACAAGCAAAATATGCTGGCGAAACAGATATCGAAAAGAGGTGGAGTACTACATTGCAAGCATCTTGACGACCGCGTCGAGATTGGCGGAAAAGCGGTAACTTATCTGGTAGGAACCATTAATATTTAGCCATTAATTCCTTTCGTATTTATTTCGAAAGAAGCACCTAAACTTTATTCAAATTTATTTGTAAAAAGGTATAGCTTAACTTAAAGTAAAGTCGTATATTCTGGTGAGGATAAAAGCAAAACGCACACAAATTCAATAGTTATAAGTAAAGATGAATGATCCGATTGGCCTGGCCATTAAAGAATATTTTGAACGAGGAAAAGCTCCTCAAATTCAAGTAGATTCGAACTACACCGAAGGCGAAACTATTGCCCCATCGTATTTTTTTCGCAAGGAGAAAGAACTTCCAAAAATCGAAAAAGTTGCACTGAAAAATTGCAAAGGCCGCATTTTAGATATTGGTGCAGCGGCGGGTTGTCATTCGCTCATTCTGCAGAAAAAAGGCTACAGCGTTACGGCTCTCGAAAAATCGGAAGTTTCGGTTGAAGTGATGCGCAAACAGGGAATTGTAAAAGTAGTTCATGCCGATATTTTTGAGTACAACGAAAAACAATTCAACACCATTTTGTTGCTAATGAACGGATCGGGCATTGGAGGCACCATTGCAGGGTTGAAAAAATTGCTGACTCACCTTAAAAGTCTTCTGTTGGAAGGTGGACAGGTTTTAATTGACTCGTCGGATATTAAATACCTTTTTGAGGAAGAAGACGGGTCGCAATGGGTGGATATTGCCAACAACAACTACTACGGCGAAATGCAGTACAAAGTGAGTTTTAGGAAAGAGAAGGCGCAGTTCGACTGGCTTTTTATCGATTTTAACACCCTGCAACTTATTGCCAACGAAATCGGTTATAACTGTACTTTAGTGGAAAAAGGAACGCATCACGATTACCTGGCAAAACTGAAACTCTAAAAGCTCCACGTATACGATAAAATTTCTCCAGTTCGGCACAAACCGATAATCGATCAAGTGAATCCTTTCGCAGAGCTAAAAATGTCGTTGGCAGAGTAAATCAGTTCGTTCACAGATATAATTTCGGTATTTACTGACGTTTACATAAATTGGTGTTCGAATTAAAACAGAAAACACCATGAAAGCTCTTATCCTCATCTCCTCAATTTTTTACATTCTCGGATTGAAGATCAGCAACAAAATCGATCTGGTGAAGAAATCAAACCCGGTGGAAAAAATTATTACACATAAAGTAAAAACTACTGAGCCCGAAAAATGTACATCTTTTGAAGCAGAAGCAGAAAAAGACGCCCCGGAAAAAGAAAAAACAGTCTCCAAAGAAAGTATGGAATAACACCCTCCTCATAGAAATAAACAACAAAGAATTAAGCAGCAAACAGGAAATCATTTAATGGTTTCCTGTTTTGTTTTTTCGTACATTAGATAACTCTAAATTCTGAACTATTGCATTATGAATTGCGAGATCACATCAAACGATATTCAGGTTAACAGTTGGGAAGAATTAACACAGGAAGTTTACCACCAGTCGTGGAAACCGGATCTTGGCCGCTTTCGATCCGACTTTGCATTTCGCGGCCTCTCCGACTGCCATTACAAACTGGAGAACAGCTTTGTTCGCAATTGCGGGGAACGGCCAGAACTGGAATATCACATGCTTCGTAATTTCCGTAAATATGCCCGTATCGACGATTTCTCGCTGGCGAACACTCCACTTCGGGCACTGGTACTTGCCCAGCACCATGGATTGGCAACACGTTTGCTCGACTGGACTTACTCGCCATATATTGCCATGCATTTTGCTACGTCAAACACCGAAAAATATGATTTGGATGGCGTGATTTGGAAAGTAGATTTTGTACAAGTAAACCGCCTGATTCCTGAGCCTTTAAAAGCTTTGCTTACACTTGAGAAATGCAATGCTTTCACCGTCGAAATGCTGGAATCTGTTTTCCCTACTATTCAGAAATTGGATGAGACCATTGGAAGCGGACATGCTTTGTTTTTTGAACCGCCATCGATCGACGACCGGATTGTAAACCAATTTGCGCTGTTTTCGGTAATGACAAGCGCCACATCGGTTTTAGATGAATGGCTGATAAAACATCCCGAACTTTACCGGCGCATTATTATTCCGGCTGAATTAAA
Organism: uncultured Draconibacterium sp.; assembly: GCF_963677575.1. Lineage (NCBI taxonomy): Bacteria > Pseudomonadati > Bacteroidota > Bacteroidia > Marinilabiliales > Prolixibacteraceae > Draconibacterium > uncultured Draconibacterium sp. The sequence goes on along the minus strand of NZ_OY782038.1, from coordinate 5,566,312 downwards.
ATGGGAAGTACGCGATAAACTCGATCAGGCGAATATCACTGAACGGGTACTTTTCCCCGGACTTGATGGCCTGGCAAGCTGGTTAAAACGACATTACCGACCAAAACTGTAATTAGCGGGATAAACCATTTGTTGTCAACAAATTCAGCTACACCCGGTTTTAATTTAAACGACTTAAAAATATCCTTATGGCCAACTTTCAAATGAATCGACGGAAATTTATCGGAGCCCTTAGCGCGGGCACGGCACATGTATTATTCTCAAATCCAATTTATGCAGGCAATATTCCGGCCCGAAGTCACGATCCTTTTCAGTTGGTGGAGTTGGGAAATTCAGGGATAAAAACAACACTGCTGGGAATGGGAACCGGAGTACACGCTACCAACCGCAGCAGTTTCCTTACCAAGCAGGATAAAAACACCAGCCTCGGTTTATTGCATCACGCCTACAATAAAGGGATCAGGTATTTTGATTTGGCCGATACTTACGGCACGCACGGGCTTTTTGCCGAAGCGATGACAGAAATGAACCGTGAAGAACTAACGCTTACTACAAAAATATGGACGCGGCCGAGTGGAATTCCGGAGAAAGAACGCCCCGATGCTGATGTTGTGGTAGACCGCTTCCGCAAAGAACTGAACACCGATTACATCGATTTAGTACAAATACATTGTATGGTTGACGAGGACTGGACAGAAACCTTGAAGCCCCAAATGGAAATTCTTTCGAACCTGAAAGCCAAAGGAATTATAAAAGCTCATGGTGTATCTGTACATTCGTTAGATGCTATGAAAGCTGCCGTTAAAAGTCCGTGGGTTGATGTTTTACACGCACGAATCAATCCGTACGGAATTGCCATGGACAAACCCGATCCACAAGAAGTAGTAGAGGTAATTCAGCAATTGCACCAGGCAGGAAAAGGTGTAATAGGAATGAAGCTTGTTGGAAACGGTCAATTACGAAACGACAGTGAAAAAATAGATAATGCTTTACGATTTGTTCTTGGATTAGGTTGTGTTGATATGATGATTGTAGGTTTTGAAACAAAAGATCAGGTTGACAATTACATCTCACGAATGGAAACCGAATTAAAGAGGCTATACTAAGATTTGTTGCAGTTTTATTTATATAATTTTGAGAGCAGTAGCCAATGTTAAGAAAACTACACATCGTAACCCACTGATTTTCTGCTCCTAAGCGAATCTATCAATTTTCTAACTTAAGTTCTGAACAATAAGACGGTATTACATGTAATTTTGCGCGAAATTTCGTCAGTATCATGAATACAATATTTAAGCCCAAACTATTTACGATTTTAAAAAATGGCATCAGTAAAAAACAAATTACTTCGGATGTATTAGCCGGAGTTGTTGTTGGTATTGTTGCCCTCCCATTGGCAATCGCTTTTGCTGTTGCTTCAGGCGTTTCTCCCGAAAAAGGTCTGATTACCGCTGTTGTTGCCGGTTTTCTTATTTCTTTTTTAGGTGGTAGCCGCGTTCAGATTGGCGGTCCGACCGGAGCTTTTATTGTTATAGTTTACGGAATTGTGCAACAATACGGCGTAAATGGTTTAATCATTTCTACCGTACTGGCCGGAATAATTCTGATTCTGTTTGGAGTGTTAAAATTGGGAACTTTGCTAAAATTTATCCCCCACCCGCTTATCGTTGGATTTACAAGTGGTATTGCATTGGTCATTTTTTCTACTCAAATAAAAGACGCGCTGGGATTAACTATTACCGACCTTCCATCGGGATTTCTGGAAAAATGGCACGTTTATATTAGTAATCTGGGCAATGTAAATATTGCAGCCTTGCTGGTAACATTGACTACAATTGCCATAACGCTAATCAGCGGTAAATTTGTAAAAAAAATACCGGGATCGTTTATTGCCATTATCCTTGTCACACTGGTTGTTCAGGTTTTTAAAATCCCTATTGCAACTATCGAAACGTATTTTGGTGAAATCAGCAATACCATTCATTTTAGTATTCCTCAGATTCGTTTGAACGACCTTCAAAATTACCTGGAGCCAGCTTTAACAATTGCTCTTCTTGGTGGTATCGAGTCGTTATTGTCGGCAGTGGTTGCCGATGGAATGATTAGTGGAAAACACCGCTCGAATACCGAATTGATCGCACAGGGGATTGCCAATGTTGTTACACCCTTTTTTGGCGGTATTCCTGCCACCGGAGCGATTGCACGTACTGCAACCAATGTAAAAAACGGCGGACGCACACCAATTGCAGGTATTGCACATGCCATTACCTTGTTGCTGATTATGCTGTTTTTGGGCAAATGGGCCAAATTGATTCCCATGTCGTGCCTGGCCGGAATTTTAATAATCGTTGCCTATAACATGAGCGAATGGCGTTCGTTTGCATCTATTCTGAAAGGATCTGTTTTCGATATTATTGTACTACTTACCACCTTTATTTTAACGGTTCTGGTTGACTTAACGGTAGCCATTGAAGTTGGCGTGGTTTTATCGGCCATCCTTTTCATGAAACGTATGTCGGACATCAGCGAAAAACGCATAAACAATATTGTTGACACGGATGTAATTGAAGACTATTCGCAGCTACCTGAAGGTGTTTCGGTTTACGAAATCAGTGGCCCGTTGTTTTTTGCATCGGCACGTCGTTATTCCGAGGTTATTCAGGAAATCGGGCAGGGTTGTGACACACTAATTCTACGTATGCGACATGTTTCATTCGTTGACGAAACGGGAATGAAAAACCTGCAGAGCTCGCTTAAGATCCTTCAAAAGCAAGGAGTAAAAGTGATTTTATCGGGTGTGTCTCCACAGCTGAAAAATGACCTGGAGAAACGACTCAGCTCAAAAGTTATTGACTTCGTTGATATGGAAGATTCGTTTGAAAAAGCGCTCGACCATGCTAAAATTAGCACTTCTTCTTAGAGGATTATAGTTCGCTGTTCTTTATTACTTAACAAACAAGCCTCCAATATTTTCAATACCTCCAGGGCTTCTCCAGCATTAACCAATAGCTGTTTGTCGGCACGGATTCCTTGAAACAAATTATCGTAGAAAATGCGGTAATCACCGGGGATTGTTTCAACCAGTTCTTCCACATGCTCATCATTCTCAGAGTAAACCAGCGTCCCCCACCAATCGGATTCTTCTTTTCCCCAGTCGTCACCTTCGGGCAAATTACCTTCTTTTAACAAATCTTCCTGACCATCAATGCCCCACTTTTTAAACGTACCATACTCACCATTTAGGATATATCTCGGTCCGGGATCCATTACCAGATACGAACATCTCAACAAAGCAGAAAAACCTTCATAATCCAATCGGATATCGTAATAATCAGCTACTTTTCCACCTGTTCGTACCGTTTTTAAATGTGCGGTAACTGTCTCAGGTTTTCCAAACAACACATAAGCCTGATCAACCATGTGAGCTCCGAGGTTATACAAAACACCACAATATTCATCGCCTTCCTCCTTCCAGGTGCCCGGTGCAATTTCAGTCCGGTAGCGGTCGTAATGTGATTCAAACTCCACCAACCGTCCAAAACGTGCTTCTTTAATTACTTTTTGTACCGTTCTAAAATCCCCGTCCCATCTACGGTTCTGAAAAACAGTAAAAACCAGACCTTTTGCTTTTGCCAGTTCAATCAACTCTTCTAACTCTGTACTTCGCAATGTAGCCGGTTTTTCAACCACCACATGTTTCCCGGCTTCCAGTGCCTGTTTAACCATGGTATGATGAAATTTATCCGGGGTGTTTACAACTACCAATTCCACCTCGTTATCGGTTAAGATATCGTCATAGCTTTTTACAATCCTCGCATCGGGGAACAACTCTTTTGATAAGCTTTTAGAACGTTCTAACACAAGTTTCACCCTGAAATTCGGGTTCACTTTCAACAACGGTCCGTGAAATACTTTTCCTGACATACCAAAGGAAGCCAACGCAACTGTTACCTGATTCTCCATGCTTAAAATGTATGCATTTATTACTCACAAAATTTTCATCTATAAAAATACGGAAATAAGTTTCCATCACAAAAGTTGCTGAATAACATTCGCCAAACATGGTATTGTATAACACATTAGCTTCTATTCCACAAAATTTGATTGTAAATTGGTCTGATAAACTACACTAACATTCCGGTTATGAAACAGGCATCTACATTTACTTCTCCCCAAAAAGTATTGATGGTGCGAGTTACATATGATACCGCTGGAAAAAAACAATCCTAATCATATGAAAAATTTTCTGCAGAGTTATCTAATGGAATCGAAATGTATTAACCTCGAATCTGGTGACTACCCAGGGCCTTTTCTTACTATTTCGCGACAAGCCGGATGTTCGGCAAAGCGCATTGCCATTAAGCTTTCCAAGATTCTGACGGGCTATAGTTACATGTCGGAAACAAAAACTGACGTGGAGTGGAAATATGTTGACAAGGGCGTTTTTTTAGGTGTTGTTGATGAAATGATAGAAGAATTGAAAGCGGGGAATTTTGAAGATGCCGACGAATCGATATTGTTTTTGGAGGAAGTTGGAAGAGCTTTTATCGACGAAACGATATACGACATTTCGGACGTTAAATTGATTGCGGCCTTAAAAGGAATTATTTGCAGATTGGCTTATCACGGACGTACAATTATTGTAGGCCGTTCGTCGGGAGCTATTCTAAAAGACACCCCGAACAAGCTGAACATCAGACTAGAAGCTCCCACCGACTGGAGAATTAATCGAATAATGCAAATTAAAGACATGACCATGATGCAGGCTGCAGAATACATTACGCTAGCCGATAAAAGGAGAGATGCCTTTATTGAAAAGATTATTGGCAGGAAAGCCGAAAACGATGATTTTGATGTTATTTTTAATTACGCCTCGATGGAAGACGATCAAATAGTTGACGCAGTAATTAACATATTACGAAATAAAAAAATCATTGCTCCCCATTACGAATTCTAACAAATTTGTTATTTTAGTCTATAGAAGTAATAAAATAACATCTTCTGAAAATCAGAAGAAATTAATTTAAATCTCACCTTACCAAGGCCTTTCTTCGGAGAGGCTTTGCTTTTTGAATTTTTTTTTGAGATTTTAATAAAAAAACAATGATTTTTTTGTGAAAATCTAATAATTAGTCCGTTACTTTGATATAAGATTTTAATTCGCACTTCACCTGTGTTTGTGATTTTCCGTTTTAACGTCTGACGCGTTCTTTATATTTAACAATAATTTTTTAAGAATAAAGCGGTAAAATGCCGCTAATTTTTACATTTATACATTTATATTTTTCTATTTTTTATGAATTTATTTGTTGCAAAGTTAGACTCATCGATTACAGGTGACTACTTAAATGAGCTGTTCTCTGCACACGGAGAAGTAGCGTCTGCCAAAGTTATTTTTGACAGAGAAACGGGAAACTCAAAATGTTTTGGTTTTGTTGAAATGCCAAACGAAGAAGAAGCTAATGCAGCTATTGCTGCACTTAATGATGCCGAAATTGAAGGAAAACAAATCGTAGTTAAGGAAGCAAATCCTCCACAAGAACGTCCACGTCGTGATTTTAATCGCGGTGGAGGCGGCGGTGGCTACAACCGCGGTGGCGGTGGTGGTTACAATCGTGGCGGCGGCGACCGCAGAAGCGGTGGCGGAGGTTACAGCCGTGGTGGCGGCGACCGCAGAGGCGGTGGCGGAGGTGGTTACGATCGTCGCGGCGGCGGTGGCGACCGTTGGTAAGCTTCCCGAAAGATATTAAAAAAAAGGTGTTCGTTTAGCGAACACCTTTTTTTATGGGCCCTTATATAGCTATTATGTCTGAATAGTTCTTCTACGTCGGTTTTTGAAGAATAAAATTGTTACCTAAAATCTTTATAATATCTTTAGCCAGGCTTCTGCTTCAATCAATTCGGTTTGCTCAGCCGTTTTTACTGCGTAGTTAAAACCGGACTGGATACAAAACGATCCGTATTCACCTTTTGTATTCAAAGCAATGTAACCGATTTGATGATTTTGATAATCAGGAATCTTTTTAGAGATACGACGAACAGCCTCTTCACAGGCCTTGTCGGGCGACATGCCGCTACGCATTAATTCAACCACCAAAAACGACCCAAGTGTTTTCATCACCAACTCGCCCGATCCGGTAGCCGTTGCTCCTCCCACTTCGCCATCAACAAACAAACCTGCACCAATAATCGGTGAGTCACCCACCCTGCCGGGCATTTTATAGCCCATTCCGCTGGTGGTACAAGCACCGGATATTCGCCCATCTTCATCAAGAGCCAGCATTCCAATGGTATCATGGTTATCTTCGGAAACATTCTCAATATTAATCTTGTTACTGAATTCCTTATTTTCTTTTTTCCACTTCTTCCACTCTTTCTTACGGGCTTTGGTTAGCAGCTTCTCTTTTTCAAAACCATTATCAAGTGCAAATTCCAAAGCTCCTTTTCCGCTCAACATTACATGCGGCGTTTTCTCCATTACCAACCGAGCCACCGAAACAGGATGAACAATGTGCTGCAAATACGTTACACTTCCTGCACGCCCTTTCTCGTCCATAATACAGGCATCAAGCGTTACTTTCCCGCTGGCATCAGGAATTCCGCCTTTTCCAACAGTAATTACATTCGGATCGCCTTCGGGAACGCGAACTCCCGCTTCCACTGCATCAAGCGAGTGACCTCCTTTTGACAATATCTCCCAGGCAGCCTCGTTTGCAGGTATACCATGATTCCATGTTGAAATTACAACCGGGTATTTATTTGCTGACTGCAAAACCGAATTTGAAAACGCTTTCGTGGCTATACCGGCACCGGCAAGCATTAACGAACTTTTCGCTAAAAAGGAACGTCGGGATATCATAACTTGATACTTATTAAAATTTTTTCAAAAGTAAAGAAATAAATTCCAAACCTCAACACTATTTAGTGTTTAAATATTTCCAACTTCTATTAAAGAAGAATATTCCAGATTTACTCGTGCGAAAAATATTCCAACGTTTTTCTGTAGTTGGAGAAAACCACCGCACGTGAAATAAATCCAAGGTATTTACCATCGTCAATTACAGCAAGGTTATATCGGTTTGATGTCTCAAATTTTTTGGCTACCGTTTCCATATTGTCTTTCGACGAGATATAGAACTCAGGCATGAACATCAAGTCTTTCACCATTACCTGATCATATAGTTCATGCTCAAAAATAAGGTTCTTTACCTTTGATAGTTTTACCATACCTTTGAGGTAACCATCCTTATCGACAATTGGAAATAGATTTCGGTTGGATTTGGAAATGGCTTTTACCAAATCGCGCAGACTGGCATCGGGAGAAAGAATTTCAAAGTCACTCTCGATTAACTTCTTCACCTCCATCGATCTCAAGATCGCTTTGTCTTTGTGGTGGGTAATCAAATCGCCGGTTTGTGCCAAATGTTTGGTATAAATGGAATGTGGCTCAAAACGCATGATGGTAACATACGCCACTGTTGAAGTAATCAGTAAAGGAATAAACAATCCATAACCACCCGTTATTTCTGCCGTCAAGAATATTCCTGTAAGCGGTGCATGCATTACGGCAGCCATCATTCCCGCCATTCCCGCCAATGCAAAGTTATTTTCCGGTATACCAAGATCGAAAAATGTATTGAGCAAAAACACCAGAAAATAGCCGGCAATAGCTCCGGTAAACAGTGTTGGCGCAAAAATACCTCCATTACCTCCCGAACCGGTTGTAGCCGACATGGCAAACACTTTAAAAAAGAGGATTCCGGCCAATACAAGTAGAAGAATGTATGGATTATCTTTCCATTGAAAGAACATAGAGTTATTCAATAAATCAGCTCCCTGGTTATTAAAAACTGAATTAATGCTGGTATAACCTTCACCCCAAAGTGGAGGAAATATAAAAATTAAAATACCAAGCGAAATCGCCCCAATAACCACACGCACAAACCAGTTGTTTATCGCCGCAAAACGTTTTTCGAGAAACATGGTTCCTCGGGTAAAATAGATTCCCAGCAAGCCGGTAAAAATCCCCACAAGTATGTAAATCCATATCATATTAATATGAAATGGTGCTACCTGAGCAAACCGAAGCATTACACCTTCGCCCATAAAAAAGTACGAAATTACCGTGGCCGACACCGCGGAAATCAGCAGTGGAATTAAAAAGGCCATAGTCAGATCGAGCATCAGCACTTCAAGAGTAAAAACAATACCTGCCATTGGTGCATTAAAAATACCGGCAATTGCACCGGCAGCTCCGCAACCAACCATAAGGGTAATGTATTTATACTGGAGTTTAAAAACACGTGCCAAATTCGATCCAATTGAAGCACCGGTTAAAACAATAGGTGCCTCCGATCCAACCGATCCACCAAAACCAATGGTAAGCGAACTGGCAATCATTGATGAGTAAGTTTTTGATGGCTTCAGTTTACTGCTCTTCTTCGAAATTGAATATAGAATTTTCGATACTCCATGTCCAATATCATCGCGAATAACGTAACGAACAAACAATACGGTCAACAATATCCCAATGAACGGATACAATAAATAAAGGTAATTAAAACCTTCAACCGAAATAACCTCGGTTAACTCTTCTGCAACAAAGTGGATTAGGTTTTTTAACAAAAGGGCTGCCAGTCCACTTAACAGTCCTACAATCAAACTTAGCAAATACAAAAAGTTCCTTTCCGGAATTTTTGCAATTCGCCAGGCAACAAGTCGATTAATTAACTTATTCAACAACAACTTGTTAATTCGAAAAATTCTAAACATGAGAAACATTAATTATCTGTTTACGATAGCGGGTAAAAACACGTGCCCGCGAAATAAATCCGATGTATTTGCCATCTTCGATTACAGCCAGGTTATAACGCCCCGATGATTCAAATTTAGCAGTAACAATTTCCATACTATCATTCGGGTCGATAGAAAATTCAGGCATATACATCAACTCGTTTATTTTCACAGTATCGTATAGTTCATGTTTGAAGATCATCGTTCTCACATCGTCCATTTTTACCATACCCACCATTGTTCCGTCATCGGTAACGATAGGGAATAAATCGCGGTGAGCCCTTGTAATGGCTTCTGTAAGGTCGCGCAAAGTTGCATCGGGCGACAATACTTCAAAGTCAGTTTCAATTAGTTTTTTTACTTTCATTAGCTGCAACACATTTGCATCTTTATCGTGGGTCAGCAATTCTTTGCGTTTTGCCAACTGAATGTGATACACCGAATTAGGTGTAAATGCCCTTACAATAAGGTATGCAAACGTTGCAGTAACCATGAGGGGCACAAACAACTTGTACCCTCCTGAAATATCTGCGATCAGGAATATTCCGGTAAGCGGTGCATGTAAAACGCCCGCAATTAATCCGGCCATTCCGATTAGTGCAAAATTATTCGAATTTAATTCACGTACGCCCAAACGGTTAATAAGTAACGAAAAAAGCATTCCTGTGTTAACACCCATAAAAAGCGTTGGAGCGAAAATACCACCAACGCCACCAGCTCCAAAAGTAAGTGATGTGGCAACAATCTTCAACAAAATAACAGCTACAATAAGCAGCATGGCCGCCCACATTTCTTCGCGTAACGAATAGAATAAACTATTATCGAAAAGATAGTTTAAATCGCCGGCTAAACATTCGTTAATCGATTCGTATCCTTCTCCGTAAAGCGCAGGAAAAAGAAAAATCAATGCACCAAGACTTGCTCCACCAACTACTAACCGGATCCTGCTATTTTTAAGATTTTCAAAAATACCGGCAACAAACAGGTACATTTTTGTGAAATAAACCGACACAAAACCGGTTACAATTCCCAAAGCAATGTAATAGGGTAAATCTGGCAGTTTAAAAGCGTCGACCACGGTGAACGGGTAAAGCACATCCTGCCCCAGAAACAAATAGGATGTTACCACTGCTGTTGACGATGCCAATAAAAGTGGTACCAACGAAAATACGGTCAGGTCGATCATAATTACCTCAACAGCAAAAACGATAGCCGCGATGGGCGCTTTAAAAATGGCCGCCATAGCCCCTGCGCAGGCACAGGCCAACATTAAAATGGTATTCTTATAATTTAGCCGAAACACTTTGGCAATCCACGATCCCCATGCCGTTCCGGTTGCTACAGTTGGCCCCTCAAGCCCAACAGAACCACCAAAACCAACAGTTAACGCCGATGTTAATACAGATGAATACAAATTATGTCGTCTAATATCTCCTTTTCGTTTTGAGATGCTATAAAGAACAGTTGGAATACCGTGCCTAACTTCGGACCGAATAACATACTTAATCAGTACAATTGCCAGAAAAATACCAACAATAGGCATGGCAAAATAAATGTAGTTATGAACTTCGTTGGAAACCAGTCGGTGCACCAGTTCTTCAGTAAACCTCACGGTATTTTTAAGAACAACAGCTGCTATTCCGGCCAAGACACCCATAATAATACTTAGCAAGGTTAAAAAACCTCGTTCGCCGAGGTGTTTTAAACGCCACCGGTGAAACTTTACCCAAATATGTTGTCCGTCCTTTGTCATTTTTCGATCTGGTAAAAGTAACAATTAGCAAACGCTCTTAACAATTTTTAAGAACTAAAAACCTAAAGTTTTTGTTTACCTAATAAATTGGGGTAAAATGAAGATAAAACTCACAGGAAGTAACGGATATATTGGTCAGTTAATTTCATCGGATTTGCAGAAAAAAGGGCATTCGGTATCCGGTATTAAACGCGACTTACTTTATGGAGCATCAACAAGCCTGCAGGATGAATTACGAAATGCAGATGTTGTGATTAACCTTGCCGGTGCACCCATTTTACAGCGCTGGACAAAGAAAAATAAAGAAACAATTTACAACAGCCGTGTTGTTACCACCCACAACCTGGTAAAAGCAATTATTGAGTTACCTGAAAACGAACGCCCAACAAAAGTTATATCAGCATCAGCAATTGGCATTTATAAATCAGGATATACGCACACCGAAGAAAGCACAAATTTTGATGAAGGTTTTGTTGGAGAGGTGGTTAAAGACTGGGAACATGAACTAACGGCTTTGCCCAACAATGTGCAAACCATAATCTTTCGACTTGGAATTGTTTTTGGCAAAGAAGCAAAAACTATAAAAAACATGCTTCTACCATTTAAACTCGGTCTTGGTGGAAAAATCGGATCGGGCAAGCAGGCTTTTCCGTTTATTCACGAAAAGGATGTGGTAAATGCATTTGTTTGGGCTTCCGAAACACTTGGAACGGGTAATACCTTCAATTTAACCGCGCCCGAAACGATATCAAATAAAGAATTTACCCACAGCTTTGCGCTGAAGTTAAACCGTACGGCATTTTTTACCATCCCGGCATTTGCGTTAAAGTTGATGTTTGGAAAGGCTGCTACGCTTCTTACGCAATCGCCGAAAGTTTCTTCTGATAAGCTTCAGAAAGCTGGGTTTCATTTCGAATACCCGACAATAAAAGCTACCTTACAAAATATTATTGTTAAGAGCTAGAAACTTTAGTCGTTAATTTCTGTTCTCATTCATTAGTTTTGTAAAACAACACTTATAATAAGTATGAAGAACCAGAAAAAAGGCCATTTGCGAACCAACATCAGATTTTTCCGCGATGTATTTCTGTTGCACCCCTATCGTTTGTTTGCCTTGCGCGCAACAATTTCTATGGGAGTTTTAGCCATACCTTTTATCATTGCCGGCCTGCCGTTTTTTGGAGTAACACTAGCGTTGGGCGCATTGGCCGGCGCACTATCGGAAACCGATGACCACCCCAAAGGACGTGTAAAATCCTTGTCGATAACCATTCTCAGCTTTTTTATCTCTAGCTTTTCTGTAGGACTTTTAAATAATTACACCTGGATTCTTGGTGCCGGTTTTATACTCTCCACCATCATATTTATATTAATTGGAGGAATTGGCGAACGTTATCGTGCTATTACTTTCGGCTCCATACTGGTTGGAATATATGCTATGCTCGGCATCGAAATCAGTCCGGCCTGGTACTGGCAAGCGATTTTATTACCTGCCGGGGCACTTTTTCACGGCATCCTGACTTTGATATTGATCTTCCGAAACCCGTGGCGCTTACTCGATCAGCAGATGGCAAATGGGTTCCGGGCACTTGGCAATTACCTCGAGAAAAAAGCGCGGCTTTTCCCCAGCGATAAAAAAGACCAGGAAGACATTAATAAAGACCTGGCTTTGCTCAACGTGAATGTGGTAAATGCACTTGAACGCATAAAAAACGTACTGAACAATTACGCTCGTGAGATGAAGAATACCGAGGCTTTAAACAGCTATCTTCAGCGTTTTATGTTGTTGCAAAGCCTTCATGAGCGTGCAGCGTCAACACACCAGCGCCACGATAAACTGGGCAACAGCAACGAGCAAATCGAGATTTTGGAAGGTTTTGGCGAAATGCTTCGTCAACTGGCTTATGCATCAAGAATGGTGGCAGAAAATATGCTTACCGGAACTTCATACAATCATCCACCGGCACTCGAATGGATATCAAAAGCTATCGACGACAAACTACAATCAATGCCGGTGGAAGATGCCCAGAATCTGATCCTGCTACATCATAATTTGCACCGCTCTCATGTTTCGTTAAAATACCTAGACAACCATGTTGAGGGAACTTCTATCCCGCGTTTACGTCGCGATGAAAGAACACCGTTTCAGCGCTTAAAAGAGCAGCTCACTTTGCGTCATCCGCGTATGCGCTATGCATTGCGGCTCAGCCTCACTTTTGCGTTGGGATACATTCTCCAGATTTATCTTGATCTTGACAAAGGACAATGGGTAATGCTAACCAGTTTGTTTGTCAGCCAGATTACCTACAGCGATACCCGCCGTCGTCTTTTTGAGCGCTTACTCGGCACTGCCACCGGTATCGTTATTGGTGCTGCGTTATTACAGATTTTCACAACCACAGCAGCACAAGTCTTGTTAATGATGGGCTCAGCCATGGCCTTTTTCTACTGGCTGCGAAAAAAATATTCGGTAGCGGTAATATTTGTTACCACTTTTGTGTTGAGTGCTTTTAACATCATTTCGAACGACGGAGGCATAAATCTTATGATTCCGCGTTTGCTTGATACACTGCTTGGTGCAACCTTGTCGTTTCTCACCATTCGCTTTTTGTGGCCGGGGTGGCAATATCATCGTATTTCGGGGCTTATTTCCACGGCACTGAAAAAGAACAGAAACTATTTTCAGGCTATTGCAAAAGAATATAAAAAAGCCAGTAACGACGATTTAAAATACCGTATTGCCCGAAGAGAGGCACACCTGGCCGATAACGAATTGGCACAAGCCTGGAACAGTATGCGCCAGGAACCAAAAAGTAAACAGCGTATCATGGAAAATGCGTTAACAATTACGTATTTAAATCATGCGCTTCTTTCTCATCTTTCGGCACTTGGAGCGCACCGCGAAACCAATATTGAAAGCTACAAAGACATTAAACCTTTATTTCAGCAAATTGATAAAAAGCTAACAGAAGCCGGAAAAGAAAGCACCATTAAAGAAGACAAGTTTTCATCCGATCTGTCGGAACTTTTAATGACACTGCAACAGCAAATAAAAGACACCGAGGCTGGTTTAAAACGACAGCAACTTCGCTTATTCTATAACATTGCCGCTACTACCTCAAAAATTATTGATGAGTTAAAACGTTCGGGTATCAACTAAAAAAATCAAGCATAAAAAAACCTCCTGCCCAAAGGCAGAAGGTTTTGAATATATAAAGATTGATCTGAATTACTCAACTTGCGGACCAGCAGCAACCAATGCTTTTCCTTCTTCGTTATCAGTGTATTTAACGAAGTTTTTGATAAAACGACTACCAAGATCCTGTGCTTTAGTATCCCACTCAGCTGCATCAGCATAAGTATCACGAGGATCAAGAATTTCAGTAGCTACACCTTTCAATTCTGTAGGAATTTCAAGATTAAATACCGGAAGATTCTTAGTTGGTGCTACTTCGATAGAACCATCAAGGATTGCAGTAATAATACCACGAGTATCTTTAATAGAAATACGTTTTCCTGTTCCATTCCATCCGGTGTTTACCAGGTAAGCTTCTGCTCCGTGCTCTTCCATTTTCTTAACCAATTCCTCACCGTATTTTGTTGGGTGCAATGAAAGGAATGCACCACCGTAACAAGCTGAGAAAGTAGGCTGTGGAGCTGTAACACCACGCTCAGTACCAGCTAATTTTGCGGTAAATCCTGATAAGAAGTGATATTTAGTTTGCTCCGGAGTAAGTTTTGCAACCGGAGGCAATACACCAAAAGCATCAGCAGTTAAGAAGATCACTTTTTTAGCATGACCGGCTTTTGAAGGAACTGCAATGTTTTCGATGTGGTTGATTGGGTATGATACACGAGTGTTCTGAGTTGTAGAACCATCAGTGAAATCGATTTTACCTTCAGCATCAACAGTTACGTTTTCTAACAATGCATTACGTTTGATAGCACCGTAAATTTCCGGCTCAGCGTCTTTATCCAAATCGATAGTTTTTGCATAACATCCACCTTCGAAGTTGAATACACCGTCGTTGTCCCATCCGTGCTCATCGTCACCAATTAACTGACGGTTAGGGTCGGTAGAAAGAGTTGTTTTCCCTGTTCCTGAAAGACCGAAGAAGATAGCAACATCACCTTCTTTACCAACGTTAGCAGAACAGTGCATAGCAGCCATTCCGTTCAATGGTAAGTAGTAGTTCATCATAGCGAACATACCTTTTTTCATCTCACCACCATACCAGCTACCACCTACAACGTGCATTTTTTCAGTTAAGTTGAATACAGTGTATACTTCTGAGTTTAATCCTTGCTTTTCCCAGTTAGGATTAGTTGTTTTAGAAGCATTCATTGATACGAAATCAGGCTCGAATGATTCTAATTCTTCTGCAGTAGGACGGATGAACATATTTGTTACAAAGTGCGCTTGCCAGGCAACTTCCATAATAAAACGAACTTTCAAACGAGAATCTGGGTTTGCACCACAAAAACAGTCAACAACAAAAAGACGTTTTCCTGAAAGTTGATCAATTGTAGTTTCTTTTAACTCATTCCACACTTCAGTAGAAACAGGTTTGTTATCGTTTGGAGATCCTGGAGTATTCCACCAAATAGTATCTTTGGTTGTCTCGTCTTCAACGATGTATTTGTCCTTTGGAGAACGACCTGTAAAAACACCAGTCATTACGTTAACAGCGTCAAGTTCTGTTAACTGACCTTTTTCGAATCCCTCTAAAGCAGGATTCATTTCTTCCTCATAAAGTTGTTCGTATGAAGGGTTGTGAACAATTTCCTGTACGTTTTGAATACCGTACTTGCTTAAATCTAAATTTGCCATAACTACCTAATAATTAACTTAATAATACAATTTTTCGTCTACTTAAATCGGGACACAAAAATATCATTATTTTCCAATCGGCAGGGTTTATCTCCCTCATTTGACCATTTTTTCACGCCGATTAAACATTAGCTTAACAATAGAATTTTTGCGTTTAAGAAGGTATTTATGTCTTATTTAGACATGAAAAAAGAGCGCCCCAAATAAATATGCAGCGCTCTTTTTTCATAATCTAATCTGTTACGACCGTGGATGAAACTGATGAATTGTAGACTTCAGATAATCCTTGTCGAGATGTGTATAAATTTCAGTCGTTAATATCGACTCATGTCCTAACATTTCCTGTACCGCCCGCAAATCTGCTCCTCCATTTATCAAATGTGTAGCAAACGAGTGACGGAACGTATGCGGACTGATTTTTTTATCTAATTTAACATTAGCGGCCAAGTTTTTAATAATCGTAAAAATCATTACCCTACTTAATTTTCTTCCGCGGCGGTTTAAGAACAGAATGTTTTCACTCTCTTTATTCACCCGCAAATTCTTTCTGTAGTTCCCCAGATATTTATTAATTTCTTCAATTGCTCGTCCGCTAACCGGTACCAAACGCTCTTTACCTGCTTTTCCTTCAATTTTTATAAATCCCTGCTCAAAAAACAGGTTTGTCATTTTCAGATTTACAAGCTCCGAAACACGTAAACCACAACTATACAGTGTTTCTAACATGGCTTTATTTCGTTGACCTTCTGATTTTTTCAGATCGATAGCATTGATCAACATATCAATTTCTTCCATCGATAAAATATCCGGAAGTTTGCGACCGATTTTTGGCGATTCGAGCAAAGCGGTCGGGTCACTGGTTATCTTCTCTTCAATTAAAAGGTATTTATAAAAAGATTTTATACCGGAAATGGTTCGTGCCTGGGTTCTTGGGCTAACTCCTTTATCATTTAACCATTCAACAAAGCTTTTTAACTGACTCAACACTACCTTTTCAGGATTTACTCCTTTAAAGCTTTTATCAAAAAAATCCTCAAGCTTATTAATATCATTAATATATGCAGCTATCGAGTTCTGCGATAATGACTTCTCCAACTTCAAGTAATTCTCATATCCCTTTTTACATTCCTCCCATTTCATAATATTGCAAATTAAGGTTACTTTTATGTCTGTATATTACATGCTACGTATGTCTATCTGATAGATGAACTATTATAACAAAAAAATATTACGTTGCATTTTGAATAAAGTTACTATAAAATAAATTAAAATCGAAAAAATGAAGCTCTTGATTATCAATGGACCTAACTTAAACCTACTTGGAGTAAGGGAAAAGTCGATTTATGGAACAGAAAGTTTTAAAAGTTATTATGAACAATTGAAACAGGACTTCCCCTATTTAAACCTGGCCTATTATCAGTCGAACGTTGAGGGAGAGCTCATAAATTCGTTACACGAGCATGGTTTTAGCTACGATGGGATAATCATAAATGCCGGAGCTTATACACATACTTCTGTGGCTATCCGCGATGCCATTGCAGGAATAAAAACGCCCGTTGTTGAAGTGCATATTTCAAATACACTTACGCGCGAAGATTTCAGGCACAAATCAATTATTGGTCCGGTATGTAAAGGCTGTATTATGGGATTTGGACTTGAATCATATCGATTGGCAATTCAAAGTTTCGTAAATTGAAAGGTAATTTAGAGACTGTTTAAATTTCATTATTAAGAAATATTATGAAGTATTTTTTACTAATTCAAGGCGAGATTGAGGCAAATAGCACCTGCTATTTAACGAAATTTCAACGCAGAAGTAGTGAAAAAGACAAATAATAGAGTAAATGGATAAATTTTAAACAATCTCTATACTCTCTATTAAATTTAATCAACGATTAAATTTAATTTAACCGTTGAATCGGGTTTTATTGTACTTTTGCGCCCTTAAAAATTTAGAAGTAATGAGACAGACCAAAATTGTTGCAACAATTTCAGATCAAAGATGTGATGTAGATTTCATTCAATCACTTTATGATGCGGGACTAAACGTTGCCCGTATTAACACCGCCCATATTACTCCCGAAAGCGGGAAAGTAATGGTTGATAATATTCGTGCGGTTTCAGATAAAATTGCAATTCTTGTTGACACGAAAGGCCCAGAAATAAGAACATGTCAAACTCTTTCGGACACAGAAGTTAAGGAAGGAGAACTGGTTACACTTTCATACTCTACCGGAGTACTGGACGATGTAAAAAATATTTGCGTGAACTACAAAGGTTTTGTTAACGACTTAAATGTTGGCAACAAAATTCTTGTGGATGACGGCGAAACT
Source organism: uncultured Draconibacterium sp. (assembly GCF_963677575.1). NCBI lineage: Bacteria > Pseudomonadati > Bacteroidota > Bacteroidia > Marinilabiliales > Prolixibacteraceae > Draconibacterium > uncultured Draconibacterium sp. The sequence continues at coordinate 5,548,602 of NZ_OY782038.1, read as the reverse complement.
GAATTTGAAGTAGTTGAAAAGCACATTCAATATTTATTGTGTAAAGTTTGTAACTCGGGCGTTATTAAAAAGCGCAAAAGTATTAACGTACCGGGCGTAGAAATTAAACTACCATCGTTAACCGAACGCGATGTGGAGTTTATTCGCTTTGCGGCTGAAAACCAACTCGATTTTATTGCGCACTCATTTGTACGCCATAAAGAAGATGTAAATGAAGTTCAGAAGATTCTGGACGAACACAATAGCCCAATTAAGATTATTGCCAAAATCGAGAACATGGAGGGTGTTGACAATATCGACGAGATATTGGAACACGCATATGGTATTATGGTGGCTCGTGGCGACCTTGGAATTGAACTTCCGGAATCGAAGATCCCATCTATTCAACGTAATCTGGTTCGTCGTGCAATATTGTACCAAAAGCCGGTTATTATTGCCACACAAATGCTACACACTATGATTGAGCACCCAAGACCAACACGTGCCGAGGTGAGCGACGTGGCAAGTGCTATATACATGGGAACCGATGCGATAATGTTAAGTGGCGAAACAGCATACGGAAAATACCCTGTTGAAGCCGTTAAAGCGATGGATAAAATTGCGCAGGAGGTTGAACCTGACCGCGACCGTCGTGAATTGACAGTACCACTTAAAGCTGATATTCCGGCATACCTGGCACAATCGGCTATACGTGCTGCACGCGAATTAAAACCCGATGCGATTATCACATCAACCACAACAGGAAAAACAGGTCGTTACCTTTCATCGCATCGTCCGTTTTACCCGGTTTTTGTGAAATGTCATTCACGCCGTGTTATGCGCGAACTGGCACTTTCATTTGGTGTTCATCCTTCGTACCTTGAAGCGAAAAAGAACAAAATGAAGATCCAGAAAGCTGCTGTTCAGGAATTGGTAAACCAGGGAACTATTAACATGGACGACCTAGTAATTTATATAGGTGGCCGTTTTGGCGAAGATGCAGGTGCATCGTTTATCGAAATATCTACTGCAGACAGGTTATTCCTGAAGCCAAAAGAAATACGTTAATAACGATTTACTCCATAAAAAAAGCCTTGCTTCTGTATAGAAACAAGGCTTTTTCTTTTAGGTTAAAACCGGGCTACTGGATACTGGATACAATAGAATTGTTAAAATGACAACTTGTAAAATTGCAGTTCATAACCTTTTATCCAATTCTCGGCGTAAGTAACTCTGTGATTTCTCGGTATAACTCTGTGGTAAAATCTTTAATTGCTGAATAGTAAAATCACCTAACTGTCAATCGCAGCTCTTGCCCATCTCCCATTCATCCTTAATCAAAAATCCTTTCTATCTTTTTGCCTTTATGTTGGATGCCGGATCATTGATCATTTGATATTACCCCATAAAAAAAAGCCTAGCTTCTTCATTGAAACAAGGCTTTTTCTTTTTATAAAACTGCTTATCTAAAGTCAATAACTTCAACATCATCGTAATTCGCAGCATTGAAAACAAATTCTGAATCATCAAAGCCGGCATTTGTATCCATTTCTTTCACCAATATTCCGTACAAATTACCATCGGTGCTGTGCAACGTTGCCGAGTGAATCATCATTTCAGCTTTGTCGATAGCCACTTCTATTTTAGTAACATCGTAAGTATCCGAATCAGGGAAAAGATTGATATGATAAAGCGTTTTACCACCTTCTGTTTTTTCATCTACAAACTCCGAACGGAATCCGCGCTCGTAAATACTGAATAACGATGAAGGATCCATTAACTCACTGCTTTCATCATCAATATTCGAAATGGTTACCTGGTTACCGTCTTTCATGTAATTCCAAATTGTTTCGCCATTAGAAAATACTTCAACTCCCAAATCGGGCAGTTGCACACAATATTTCTGACCTCTAATTTTTATGGTACCGGCGTTGGTCTCGTCAATATCCATTTCCTCATTTACCATCGAGAACACAAAACTGGCCGACATCGATTTAATCTCTTTTGTTTTGGCACTTACCTCATCCAGAATTTTTTTCGCCTGTGCATCGCTCTGCGACCATCCTAATGTTGCCACCATTACCAGTGCAACCATCAATACTATCCTTTTCATTCGTTTTACTATTGTACTATTTCTATATCAGAAAATGAAAACGCTACGATCTTTTCTCCCCAATGTTTAAATCCCGATCCCGTATCACCCTCAAAAATTAATTCTATAAACTATTCAATAACTGTTCCAAACTATATTCATCCTGCAATAAAACCTGTCGCGCTTTACTTCCTTCGCTTGGTCCTACCACGCCGGCAGCTTCCAACTGATCCATTAAACGCCCTGCCCGGTTATACCCGATCGAGAATTTTCGCTGAATCATTGATGTCGACCCCATTTGGTTCATAACCACTACGCGAGCTGCATCATCAAACAACTCATCGCGGTTCCGCAGATCCACTTCTCCCGGTCCTGGCTCCTCATCGCCGGCATACTCGGGCAATAAAAATGCTGTTGGATACCCACGCTGCTCACCGATAAATTCAACAATATTTTCCACTTCAGGTGTATCAACAAAAGCACACTGCACACGCGTCATTTCACTACCCTGCGAAATAAGCATATCTCCTCTCCCGATAAGCTGGTTCGCTCCCGGCGAATCAAGAATGGTACGCGAGTCGATCATCGACGCTACTTTAAACGCAATTCGCGCCGGGAAGTTAGCCTTAATTACTCCGGTAATAATATTGGTTGACGGACGTTGTGTAGCAATGATCATATGAATACCAACCGCCCTTGCCAGCTGTGCAATTCGTGCAATCGGCAATTCAATCTCTTTTCCCGCAGTCATAATCAGGTCGGCAAATTCATCGATAATCACCACAATGTATGGCATAAACCGGTGTCCTTTCTCCGGATTCAACCTGCGCGATATAAACTTCTTGTTATACTCTTTAATATTACGTGCCTGTGCAGCTTTCAGCAAATCGTAACGTGCATCCATCTCCACGTTTATCGAATTCAGCGTATTTTTTACTTTCTGAATATCGGTGATCACCGGCTCTTCGGCATCAGGCAATTTGGCGAGGTAATGTTTTTCAAGCACCGAATAAATATTCAGCTCCACTTTTTTCGGGTCGATAAAAACAAACTTTAGTTGCGACGGGTGTTTTTTGTACAACAACGAAGTAATGATCACATTAATACCTACCGATTTACCTTGTCCGGTAGCACCGGCAACAAGAATGTGCGGCATTTTTACCAGGTCGAACATAAAGGTCTCGTTCGAAATGGTTTTTCCCAAAGCCACCGGCAATTCGGCTTTGCTTTCCTGAAACCGCTTCGAGCGAATGATAGAATGCATCGACACCGTTTCAGGATTTTGGTTTGGCACCTCAATACCGATGGTTCCACGCCCCGGAATCGGAGCAATGATACGAATACCCAGTGCCGCCAAACTCAAAGCAATGTCGTCTTCCAGATTTTTAATCTTCGAGATACGTACGCCCGGAGCCGGCACAATTTCGTAAAGTGTAATTGTCGGTCCGATGGTAGCCCGAATTTTCGTGATCTCTATTTTATAATGACGCAGCGTTTCAACAATTTTATTCTTGTTGGCTACCAGCTCCTCATTTTTTACTTCAGCATTACCAAATTTATGATCTTCCAGCAATTCCAGTGTCGGGAATTTAAAGCTTGCCAGATCAAGTGTTGGATCATAATCTTCCAGTTCTTCAGGCTTCTTGCCATCCGATTCTTCTTCCTCATGTTTTGGAGCAACCGTTAAATTCAGATCATCTTCCTTTTTCACCGGAATCACCTCAATGTTATCTTCACTTTCCTCTTCCTGCTCCTCCACTTCAATCTCGTCTTCTATCACTACCTCCGGCTGCTCTATCAGCAAATCATCCTCGTCGTCCGACTCAAAAATGGCTTTCACCACATCATCGTCATCTTCAATAACTTTTGTTATCGACTCTTCTCCTTCAACTTCTTCATTTGGAATGGTCTCCTCATTCGTATCAACATCTTCTTGCTCTGCCTCGTTTGACTTTCTCCTTAACATCCCTTTCAGCATGTTAAAAGCGCCATCGAAACGCACCACAACAATCGCCAATCCGGAAATGAACAGCAAGAAAACAAGCCCCACAATACCAATCAATGATCGCATCCAGTTGCTGAGTACAAAACCGTAATGGCCTCCCCAGTAGATGGCCGATCCGGCATCGGTTTTATTTAAAAACAATCCCAGCGCCACTGAAAACCAAATAATGCAGACAACACTATACCAAACACTTTTCAGGAAGTTGCCGGTTTTTCTGCCTAAAATACACGCACCTGAAATAGCCATTAGGTATACAATACCAAACGACGCCAGGCCGAAACCGCGGTTCATAATAACTTCCGACAAATAAGCGCCCAGTTTCATTCCTTTGTTCCGGGCTTTTACCTCTGTATTGAAAAGGAATTCGCGCCAGCCCGAGTCCATTATACTTTGATCGGCTGCACCGTAAAATAAAAACGACACAAATGAAATTAGCAGGTAAGCTGCAACCAGAATTACGAACAACCCAAATAGGAAATACAGTTTTTCTCTATTAAACAGGGGTGTACGCTTCTTTTTGGTACGTTTATTTTTCGATTTTGCTGGCTTTTTCTTCGCTCTAAATGCCATGGAGTTATTTTTAATCCGAATTTTTATTCACAACAAGTTTCCAATATAACGATTAAGTTTCATTTCAATTTTTGAGATCCCAAAAATCATTCAACAAAATCGACTTTAACCGCCAAACAGGAACACTATTCTCCATAAACTGAATAATGTAGGTTAAATTGCCCGCAAATTTAACTAAAAAAACTTAGCCTGATTAATTCATAAAAATGAATTAACTACCCGCAGGGCTGACGAAATAATTGAGATACAATTATTTGTCAGGGCTAATCTTGACATTGAAAATCATAAATATATTTTTTGAGAGCATGTATCGTGCAGATTTTCAATCGTCAACACTTTGTGTGAAAAATTTCTCGAATTTTTCAGGTTAGATAGAAGTTATGCTTGCTTGCTAATTCCTGCAATCATTTCAAGAAAAAACTGTTAACAAAATTCACTCATTTTCTTGCAATTCGAAAGAATACGTTACACCTGTTTTCCGAATTAATAAATCAATTGGAAAAAGCTGTTTTAAAATAGCACAACCAACACAAAACCAAGTGCTAACACATTTCTTTTTATTCTTTGTTTTTCTATGTTTGTTAGGCGCCTGATCCTTTTTCAGGACACTAACGAATTCTAACAATGAAACGACCATGAATTTTAACATTTTAAAATGCACCATGAAAATGATTAAAATTCATCGGGAGTTACATCTTATACCGAATAAATAAACAATTTTAATAAGATGAAAAGACGAGCTGTTGTTGCTTTGGGCGGAAACGCCATTCTGCGCGATAACGAAGAAGGAACCATCGTTCAGCAGGAAAAAAATGTAACCGATACACTTGAAAACCTGGTACCTTTGCTCCGCGAAGGTTACGAACTGGTACTGACACACGGCAACGGGCCGCAGGTAGGCAATATATTAATGCGTAACGACGCCGGCGAACAATTGTATGGAATTGCTCCCATGCCACTAAATATTTGCGTAGCCGACTCACAGGGTGGTATTGGTTTTATGATCGAACGGATGATGCGCAACGTGCTCAACAAAAACGGCATCGATAAAAACGTCATTTCAATGGTTACGCTGGTTGAAATCGATGCCAATGATCCGGCATTTCAAAATCCATCGAAACGAATTGGAAAAGCCTACAACAAAACAGAAGCAGACCAACTGGCCGAACAAAAAGGATGGGAGTTTAAATCCACATCGAAAAGTAAAGATGGCTACCGGCGGGTCGTCCCCTCGCCTGCACCCGTTGACATTGTGAATAAAGAGATCATTCGGCAATTGCTGGAGAACGGCAATATTGTTATTGCTGCCGGCGGTGGTGGCATTCCGGTTTATTTTGACGAGAATAACGACGTGCGTACGCTGGATGCGGTAATCGACAAAGATATGGCGTCGGGAATGTTGGCCACCAATATCAATGCCAACGAGCTATACATCCTCACCGACGTACCGTTTATCTACAAGGACTTTGGACAGGAAACGCAGCAAAAACTCGAATTTTTAAATTATTCCGACACCCTAAAACATCTTGAAAATGGTACATTTGCTGAAGGAACGATGGAGCCCAAAATAAAGGCCTGCCTCAACTTTATAAAAAACGGTGGCAGCAAGAGTATTATCACCGAAGCCACAAAACTGGCAGACAAGAGTTACGGTTCGAAAATTACAATGGAGTATGAAAAGAGAGAGTGTGAGAACTGAGCAATGAGAATGTAAGAAATTGTAAAATTGAAAAACTGATAAATTGCCAACTGAAGCTGAAAACTGCGACTGAGACTTTTCTTCTCTGTGAAACTCTAAGACTTCTTTGTTCAGCTCTGTGGTAAAAAAAGATAACTGACAAATTAAAATCAACAGCAACCAAATAAAAAACTAAAACAGAATGACCAATAATTTAAAAAACAGAAACTTCCTCAAACTACTGGATTTTACTCCTAACGAAATAAATGAACTGCTCGATTTAGCGGCAAGTTTAAAAAAGGCAAAATACGAAGGCTCTGAAAAACCTTTGCTAACCGGGAAAAACATAGCGCTGATTTTTGAAAAAGCCTCTACCCGCACCCGCTGCGCTTTTGAAGTCGCCGCCTACGATCAGGGAGCTCAGGTTACTTATCTTGGCCCTTCGGGATCGCAAATTGGCCAGAAAGAAACAATGAAAGACACAGCCCGTGTGCTGGGAAAAATGTACGATGGAATTGAATACCGTGGTTTTGGACAAGGTATTGTGGAAGAATTAGGTGAATTTGCCGGTGTTCCGGTTTGGAATGGCCTCACCAATGAATTTCACCCAACTCAGATTCTGGCTGATTTTCTGACTATGAAGGAACACAGCAACAAACCGTTGTCTGAAGTCAAATTCTGCTACCTGGGCGATGCACGAAATAACATGGGCAACTCGCTAATGGTTGGTGCGGCTAAACTAGGAATGGATTTTAGAGCCGCAGCACCAAAGGCCTGCCAGCCTTCTGAGGAATTGCAGGCCAAATGCCGCGAAATAGCCGTTCAAACTGGTGGTAAAATTACGATTACCGAGGATGTAGCCACAGCCGTTAAAGACTGCGATTTTCTGTACACCGACGTTTGGGTATCGATGGGAGAACCAGATGAAGTATGGCAGGAACGCATAAAACTGCTGCTCCCCTACCAGGTAAACAAAAAAGCGATGAAACTCACCGGCAATCCAGATGTAAAATTCCTGCACTGCCTCCCCGCTTTCCATAATCGGGATACAAAAATTGGCGAGCAGATCTATCAAAAATTCGGTTTGGAAGCCATGGAAGTCACCGAAGAAGTTTTTGAAAGCAAAGCATCGCTGGTATTCGATGAAGCTGAAAACCGCATGCACACTATAAAAGCCGTTATGGTCGCCACACTGGCTTAAGCAAAATTACCATAGATTTTAAAGCATTATCTTCAGCTTTGGAGGTAGTGCTTTTTTTGCCAACTACGAGTTACTAGTGTGAAGAGTGTTAATTAAACGAATTAAAATTTTTGATGATATTTTTCTTTATGCAAGGCAAGTTTTACAGGCATAGCCGTAGTTACGGCGAAAAAACTTAACGTGGCAGAAAGGAAAATAGGGTAAAAATTAGTTCGGGAAATTAGCAATCTTCACACTAGCTGCAAGCCACGAGTTTGTTCAATTATACTAAATCTTACAACCTACATCAATCTTCTTTCAATCTCACTGTCTCACCATCTCAGTGCTTCTTCACTTTTACCTTTTACCTTTTGCCTTTACTTTTTTCCTTTTGCCGTGCAAATCCTTTTCCTATTTTTGCTCCGTGCAAAATCATTCAACACTCATAGCAAATATTCTGGTAGCAGCATTGCTACTATTCTCAATACAGAGTATAGCGTCCGACAAGAAAAAACCGGAACGGATTTCCTTGCTGACCACAGAGACAATTCCAAGCTACGCTTTTCACAACGATTCCATCCACCGAATAGATTTTCGTTATGCTGACAAAAAACGTGGATTTAAGCCTTTTATAGCTCCTTCGATTCTAATCGCCGGTGGGACGATCCTGCATTTTTCCGATTGGAAATACGATATTGACCAGTGGCGCTGGGAACATTTTAATTACACGGGCAACCTGGACGACTATCTTCGTTTTGCACCAATTGCCGCAGTTTATTCCTTAAACGCCTTTGGAATAGAAGGGAAAAACAATATTGGGAACCAAACTGTCATATTGGGCAAAAGCATGATACTGACTACCATTTTCACAAAAAGCCTAAAGAACATATTGGATGTAGAACGTCCAACAGGCGAACCTCAGTCTATGCCTTCAGGGCATACAGCCATTGTTTTTGCAGCAGCCCAATGGATGCACCGCGAATATAGCGAGATAAGCCCATGGTACAGCGTAGGTGCCTATGCCTGTGCAACCACCGTAGGGATCATGCGTATTTCCAAAGGCAGCCATTGGGCTTCTGATGTTATGGTCGGTGCCGGAGTAGGAATAATCTCCACCGAACTAATCTACCTCACCCACCAATATAAATGGGATCGTGAACACCTCAAAAACCTCGATATTTTTCCGTGGAAAACCGGCCGTCAGAAAGGACTTGCCTTAATGTACACGTTTTAGGAATCTGCGAGAGGCGAGCTACGATCCTCGAGCTTTATCAATCTCAGCACTCAATCTACATCAATCTTCGTTCAATCATATCATTCTCACAGTCTCAGTGCTCACCGTCTCATTAATCCGCATTATTCATCACAAATAGCAAAATAGTTTAATGCGACGAAGTTTCGTACCCATTTTTGACACTCAAAAATGGACTCAACTAAGTCGGGATTAACCCGGAGAAACATGACTATTGCTAAAATCAAATGAATTATCCGGGTTAACTCAGCAATTCCTTTACCGTCTAATCTTGCCGTTTGCCTTTTAAATTATACCGTTCCAGCTTTTCCAAAACACCTTAGCTCTACTCAGCATATTGCCTAAAAATCGATCAGTATAAAATATTACATGCTACACTACGTTATTTTCATCGGCAATTTATATTTTTGCCACATATTTACGATCCACAAAAAAGACTAATAATGACCATGCAGACCCGGAAACAATGGCATGTAGTATATACCCGATCGAGGGCTGAGAAGAAAGTTCTTCTGGAACTTATAGCCAGTGACATAGAATGCTTCCTACCTCTACAGAAGCAGCTCCGCCAATGGAAAGACCGTAAAAAATGGGTAGAAACACCACTCATCCCCGGTTATTGTTTTGTAAACATCACCCGAAAAGAATATGATATGGTTTTGCAGCTGGCAAATGTGGTAAGCTACATCACTTTCGAGCGTAAAGCAGCCATCGTTAGCCAACAGGAAATTGATGCCATACGCACCCTGCTTCAGCAATTTGATTTTGAAGTGGATGTTACTATGGAAAATTTTGCACCGGGCAAAGTAGTTGAAGTGATCGAGGGGCCAATGGTTGGCCTAAAAGGAGAACTGGTAGAATGCAGAGGCAAGAATAAATTCGTTTTGCGCATTGAACAAATCAACACTTCCTTTTTGGTGGAAATCCCGGCCGCATACCTTAGTGCGGTGCCTGAAACTGTGATCTAATACCTAAGAACAAACCAGGAACCGTCAAGTCAAGATAAAAACAAAACTTACAACCAATAGCAGAACTAACACACTGTCAAATAATTAGTCAAATAAAAACATAATGCTCATTTTCCGTCATTAAATAACAACTAACATTTTTGTATTTTTTTCAGGAATCGGCATTATTAATTCATCAAATTGAGTAGTTTTGCTACTCAACTAATATTAATTTTCTACTCATACAACACATGTAACTGAGGAGGCGAAGCAGTGCCCGAATCAGCATATCCACCACTACTCTTCAACTATTACAACTTCACATAACTCACTATTAGCCAAATGATAGAATCTTTAATCACAAACAAAACCAGGCTAAAACTTTTACTCAAGTTTTTTCTGAATAAGGAAACCACCAGCTACCTCAGAAATCTTGAACAGGAGTTCGGTGAATCTTCAAATGCTATACGTTTGGAACTAAACAGGCTGGAGCAAGCTGATTTACTGATATCGAATTTTAATGGAAACCGAAAATATTTCCGGGCCAACGACAACCACCCGCTTTACAGTGAAATCAATAGCATTTTACAAAAGACTGTGGGGCTGGATACGGTTATTGATAAAATACTGAAAAATGTAGGCGACCTTAACGAGGCTTATCTTATCGGCGATCTGGCCATAGGTAAAGCATCGGGCATTATCGACCTGCTGTTGGTGGGCGACGACATTGATACCCGCTTTGTGGTTGCCCTAGTGTCGAAAGCCGAAAAACTGGTAGATAAAAAAATTCGCTACCTTGTTATTTCTGAAAAGGAAAAAGCCGATTACCTGCAAAAACAAAATGCCTTACACATTTGGTCGAGAGAATAAATGGTTATATACCAGAACATACATAAAATACAAATGGAATTCGTAAAAAGAAACGTGGACGGAAGTCAGAAAAGCGGAGACCGAAGTCAAAAACTAAACCACTATGCACTGAAAGTACATAGGTTTAAGACTGAATGAAATTCAAAATGAACAAAGCATAGGATATGAGTAGAAAGGAATGAGTAGTGAGAGAAGAAAATAGACACGAATAAGCTTCTCAATACTCAAATCTCTGTACTCAAATCAAAATCCTATAAAATAAAAAACCACCTTCTTAGAAGGTGGGCTTGAAAGAAAGCCCCTATAAGGGGCCAAAGTTGAGCCGTTGTTGCTCTTCGAGACGTTCTTGATCTTCTTGATATTTGACATATTTCTTGATCTTTTCTTCATCAAGGCCAATTGTGTCCACACAGTATCCTCGTGACCAAAAGTGATTGCCCCAATAGGGTTTTACCTTTAACTGAGGATAACTCTTGAATATTTTGATAGCGGTCTTTCCTTTCAAAACTCCCATGAGTTTTGATATTGAGAGTTTTGGAGGAACACTAACTATCAAATGGATATGATCTGCTTGAATATTTATTTCATCCAACTGGCAATCTTTCCATTCAAGCAACATCGGGATGTCTCGACTCAATTGATCTTTGACTAGACCTTCAAGAATACGGTAGCGATATTTTGGTGTCCAAACGATATGATACGTACACCGATAAATGACATGACTTGATTTCTTGAAATTACTCATGTCACTAAGTTAAGAATTTTAAATGCAAAGCCTTTGAAACATTACCACCACCAAAGGAGGTGTTTTTAAGATTATAATAAAAGTTTATAGAAACTAAAGTAGCTGCAATGAATTGAAAATCGATGAAAGCAAATTGCAGGGTTTTGACCATTAACTAGAAAATAAATCGATGAATATTTTTCTTCCACCTTCAGCCCCCCGACTTCGGGATTAAGGAGTACGATATTAATCCTTAACTGGAAAATATATTGTAGCTTCGTTCTTTTTATGTAAACGAATAAAATAGATAAACCTTATAGAATAACGTATCAAAAATATGAAGTACTTACTTAAAACAATGTTAACTGTATTCTTTTGCTCTGCACTGCTGCTGACTACACAGGCACAGACGCAGACGCAGGATGTAAAGAACGTTGATGTTAATTCATTGCCTCAATCTGAGATCGACAGAGCCAAAAAGGCCATGCAGGATGCCGGTTTAACGGAAGAACAAGCGATACAATTGGCCCGTCAGCGGGGAGCTACTGAGCAGCAAATCATGGAAATGCGACAACGTTTAAGCGAACAGGACACCGCGCAACAAAACATGTACAACCTCTATGAAGAGCCGGAAATATTACCTGAAGATCAAGAGGACTCATACCTCTCACAAAGGAAAGTTGAATTCAAGGAGGATCTGGAAGTCTTTGGAGCTTATCTGTTTAACAACGAAAACCTTACTTTTGAACCTATTGTAAACATACAAACACCAAAAAATTACGAAATAGGAATTGGCGACCAGTTGCTCATTCAGGTTTGGGGCAACTCGCAAAACAACTACCAGCTAAGAGTAAATAATAACGGGCAGATCGTTATCCCCGACCTGGGGCCGGTTTATGTAGCAGGTATGTCATTTGACGAGGCTGAAAAGAAGATCATCAAAAACCTCACAGCAATTTATGCCGATATGGGAGGTGACAATCCCGGCACCTTTGCCCAGTTAGATATGGGGCAATTACGCTCCATCCGTGTAAACCTGCTGGGTGAAGTGGTAACTCCCGGGACCTATACTTTGCCCGTAACAGCCACTGTCTTTAATGGCTTATACCTTTCAGGTGGCCCCAACGAAATTGGCTCGTTCCGAAATATAAAAGTCATTCGCGACAACAAAGTAGAGAAAGTTGTCGATATCTATAACCTATTGGTAAATGCCGATCCATCCGACAACATTACTTTAAAAGACGGTGATATTATCTTTGTTCCTCCGGTAGAGAAACATGTAGTGGTGAATGGCGAATTTAAACGCAACGGTATTTTCGAGATGAAAGACAGCGAAATGTTAAACGACCTGGTACGTTTTGCCGGAGGTTTTAACCCGGGAGCTTTTCTTGGAAATACCCAAATAGTTCGGCAAGCACAGCAAGGACAACAGATCATTGATGTGCCCTATGACCAACTGAACACCACTCCGCTGGTAAAAGGTGATTCCATAAGAAATGCCCTGATAACCGACCGCTTCGAAAACCGGGTAAGCATAGAAGGTGCCGTGTACCATCCGGGAGAATACGAATGGACCGAAGGGCTTACACTTGCACAGTTAATAGAAAAAGCCGACAAGCTGTTGCCCGAAGCATTTAAAGGCCGGGGATTGATCACCCGCTACAACAGCGACCGCACTACTTCTGCCATCGCTTTTGATGTAGAGGATATCAGCACCGGGAAACAGAATATATTACTGCAAGCCGACGACGAAGTGCTCATCAAAACACATTTCGATTTAAAAGAACAACCTTATATTACCGTTAACGGCGAAGTGATTGAACCCGGTCCTTTCAACTGGTCGGAAAACATGACACTTGGCGACGCTATTTTCCTGGCCGGTGGCCTTACGGAAGGTGCCGACAGTACGTTTATTGAAATTGCCCGCCGGTTGAGCTACCACGATGCTTCCATACTCTCCGATACTATCGGGCATGTGATCATCGCCAATATCTCACGCGGATTACAACTGGGAAAAAACGATGCGGAGATGAAATTACGCCCCTGGGATCAGGTATCGGTTCGTACGGCTCCCAATTTCCGTCAAAACGAAACGGTAATTATTTCGGGGGAAGTAATCTACGCAGGAGCTTATGCCATTACCTACAAACAGATGCGTATTTCCGACCTGGTGCAAATGGCCGGTGGATACACGCCTAAAGCCTACCTTCAGGGGGCCACACTCGAACGTTTTTCCGATGAACTGGGCTCTGAACGGGTGGCTATTAACCTGCAAAATATTCTTAACGATCCGAAGAGTGAGAAAGACCTGTTATTAAAAAACAGCGACCGCCTCAATATCCCGGAATTTATGCAAACCGTTAAAATTATCGGAAGTGTACAAAACCCCTTCTCCATTACCTTCGAAGCAGGGAAAAATGCCAAATATTATATTAACCGTACCGGAGGGTTTCAGGCTCAAGCCAATAAGAAAAAAACCTATGTACAATACCCCAATGGCGAAACGGCAGTTACCAAAGGATTTATTTTTAAACGTTACCCTAAAGTTACACCGGGAAGCTTAGTGGTAGTTCCCGAAAAGGTGGAGAAAGAACGTCAGCAAGGACTTTGGTTCGCCATCGCCTCCACCATGTCATCAATGGCCGTAGCCATTGCAGCTGTCGCAAGAGCATGGTAGGCTTATTTATTGAAATCAGCAGTTTTATGCTAAAGAATTGAGCAATTACAAACAACTAGAAAATGACAGAAGATATAAACAAAAATAATCAAGCTGAAGAGGATGAGATCGACCTCATTGCCCTGGTCAAGACCCTTTGGGACAACCGTAAATTTATAATTATAACGGTAACCATCTTTATGGTTCTGGGGGTTGCTGTAGCCCTGCTAACTCCCAAAGAATATACCGCCTCCACCACGGTGGTACCACAAATCAGTGATGCCTCAACGAAACTTGGGGGCTTATCTTCCCTGGCAGCTATGGCAGGGTTTAATATCAACGACATGACTGGAGGAAATACTCAACTCTCTCCTATGGTCTATCCACAAATTCTAAATAGCGTGCCTTTCCAGCTGGAACTCATGAATACCCCCTTCCATTTTCCCGGAAGGAAAGACTCCATCAGTATCTATACCTATTACACGGAAGAAAAAGAAACTGGATTTTTGGAAGGGTTAAAAAAATATACGATTGGACTCCCCGGAGTAATTATAAAAGCCATTAAAGGTGATACTCAATCAGTGACTAATGACCAATCAACTAATGGCTATATCATCCTAACAGAGGAACAGGATAAAATCAGGGAAATGTTAAGTGAAAAGGTTAAGCTTGACGTTAACGACAAAGACGGTTTTCTTACGCTTTCAGCCAGTACACTTGATGCGGAGCTGGCCGCCCAGGTTACTCAAAAAGCATTACTGCTATTACAACGATACATCACCACCTATAAAATAGAAAAAGCATCAGCTCAATTGAATTTTATTGAAGAACGTTACAATGACAACAAAGCAGAGTTCGAAACTGCCCAGGCAGCTTTGGCCGAATTTCGCGATAAAAACAAAAATGTGACCTCTGCCCTTGCCCGTACCCAGGAAGAGCGCCTGCAAAGCGATTACCAGCTGTCTTTTGATGTGTATTCGGGTTTAGCCCAGCAATTAGAACAAGCACGTATTCAGGTGAAAGAAGATACTCCTGTTTTTTCTGTGCTAAAACCGGTAACCGTACCGTTGGAAGATAATACTAGTGGATTAACAATCTTGATTATCTTTATTTTTTTGGGTGCGGTGTTCTCCATCTGCTGGATTTTTGGAAAGGAATTTCTTAATACATTAAAAAAAGAATGGAATAAAGAATGAGAAATAAGGCACAGAAACAACAACAGTATATTTAGTTTCACAACTACCGTTTATGTTAGATATTTTCTCAAACTTTACCAATAGTTATTGCAAACAAATCAGCAAGGATATAGAGAACATGGCCAATTCCCATACAAATTTTGTAATGCAGGCGTGAGGCAATCTATGGACAAAGCACTGATTACCAGTAATAATATCAGGGTAGATGCAAATTCAAAACAGGCTACCTGAGTGACATAAATGTATGAAATACATAATACTAACAATCAAACTACAATAATTATATGCTTGGCTCCAATCTCTTACCGAAACAAAGATTGTTGAGTTATTCATTAATGACAGGAAGATATAACAACTCATAATGTCTAATATTCTTCACAACAGTTTTGATGCATTTCTTATGTTTAAAAATGAACATATTTCTGTTCCCCGAATCTGTGACTCTCGTATCTTAAATCCTCAGTTTTAAAATTTTAAGTTCTAAACACGACGTAGTTATGATGGATACAGGAAGCAATTCACATGGAATAGCAATTGACCAAACTTCTATTTCTGCTAGCCATACTCCAGAATAGAAAAAGGATATCTCATACTGTTACCATCAGAAAACAAAGATTGAATACAGAAAGTTAAAAAAATGTCTCGTTCCGAAAACAATAAAAGAATAGCTAAAAACACCCTCATGCTCTACTTCAGGATGCTCCTTACCATGGGTGTAAGCCTCTTTACGGTACGAGTTGTGCTAGATACCCTGGGGACAGTAGACTATGGACTCTACAACGTTGTAGGCGGAATTGTTACCATGTTTGCGTTTTTAAGCGGCACCATGGCTTCTGCCTCCCAGCGTTTCTTTGCCTTTGAACTGGGGCGGAGAAACTACGACCAGCTAAAGAAAACCTTTAGCATGACTATGACCATTTACGCCATTATTGCGGTGATCATTCTCTTGCTGGCAGAAACCGTTGGTCTTTGGTTCATGAACAACAAAATGACCATTCCTCCCGAGCGTATGGAAGCCGCCCGATGGGTGTACCAGTTTTCTATCCTCTCGTTTATGATGACCATGTTTACCGTACCCTACAACGCTGCCATAATTGCCCACGAGCGCATGAAGGTATATGCCTATGTTAGCATTATAGAGGTAAGCTTGAAGCTACTGATCGTGTACCTGCTACTGGTGTTTTCCTACGACAAGCTAAAACTCTATGCCGTTTTAATGTTTGCCGTTACAACCTTTACAACCCTTATTTACCGCACCTATACCCAACGAAAATTCAGCGAATGCAGTTACTCGTTTTATTGGGACACTGTACTTTTTAAAGAAATTGTAACATACTCCGGGTGGAACTTATTTGGAGCTTTAGCTGGAATATTCAATAACCAGGGAGTAAACATTGTGCTTAACATTTTCTTTGGGCCTGTTGTAAACGCTGCACGGGGAGTTGCTTTTCAGGTGAACAGCGCCATCAACCAGTTTGTACAGAATTTTATGACAGCCACCCGTCCTCAGATCATAAAATATTATGCGGCCAACGAAAAACAACAAATGCTGAAACTGGTTTTTCAAAGTTCAAAATTCTCTTTTTTCCTTTTGTTTATTCTTTCTATGCCGGTATTACTCGAAACCAAATTTATCTTCACACTTTGGTTAAAAGAAGTACCTGAATATACAGTAATTTTTACACAATTAATTATAATTGCAGCCCTTATCGATTCCCTTTCCTATCCTTTAATGACAGCGGCTCAGGCTACAGGTAGAATAAAGAAATATCAATCGGTTGTTGGAGGAGTAATGATTCTGAACCTGCCTATTTCCTATATCTTTTTAAAAATAGGATATCCACCCGAGACTGTTTTCATTCTAGCAATCGCCAACTCAACTGTATGCCTTGGACTACGTTTGCTTTTGTTAAAATCAATGGTTGGATTACCAGTTCGGGGATTTCTAACTCATGTAATTTCACGTATTCTCATTTCAGGAATACTCTCGTATATTATCCCATTTTTTTTAGTCAACAACTTAAACGAAGGCTTTATTCGCTTTCTAATAACCACAACAGTATCAATTACTACAGCGCTGTTAGCTATTTACACTATAGGCTTGGGTAGTGATGAAAAAAAATATCTGGTTCAAATAATAAGAAACATAAAATCAAAAATCAATGCTTAAGCAAATATTGGCGAAAATACTTCCCCCAAAGATATTTAACTTTCTCAAAGTAAAGTGGAATCGAATAAGAACATGGAGAAATTTAAAAGCAGCTTACAGGTATGACTTTAAGCTTTATTCCAAATATTCAGCCTCCTTTGGAAGCAATACGGCTACTAAATTAATAGGTATTATCATTAAAGATTATCATGTTATTGAAAAAGGCTTAACCATGCCGGAATCCAGACTGGGATTTGGACAACAAAAATTAGTAATACTCATTCAAAACTGTATTAATTACATTCAATTACATGGTGAAGGGGATGAACAATTGAATCACGCCATTCAGGTAATCATTGAATACAAAGAATTTCACAACGAAAATGGATTTAAGTTAGAAGAAGAAACAATACGTTCAATCAAATCATTGGAAGACATAGTATCTAATGCATCTTCATGTCAGCAAATTGAAACCACAAAAGAAGACTATTTCAAATACACAGAAAGTGCTTTCCCTAAATTTGCATATTCCAGAGCCAGTGTTCGAAACTTTACGGAAGAAGATATCCCGATTGAGAAAATAATCAATGCACTTGAAATCTCAAAAAAAACTCCTTCGGCTTGTAATCGGCAAGCCTGGAGAACTTATGTATATTCCGATAAAAAACTAATCGAAGCGATATTAACAGTGCAGGGAGGCAATAGAGGTTTCGGACATTTAACCAATAAATTAATTGTAATTACAGCAGAGCTTGGAGTATTTGAAAATGTGCCTGAACGTTATCAGGCGTATATAGATGGAGGAATGTATGCAATGAATCTTTTATATGGTTTACATTATGAGAAAATAGCTGCTTGTATTCTCAATTGCAGCCATTCGCCTGAGAAAGATATAAAACTTAGGGAACTAATCAATATTAAGTTGTCAGAGGTTTTTATTGCCATGATCGTTTGTGGAATACCTCAGGAATCTTTTAAGATAGCTTATTCCAAAAGATATAATCTCGAAGAAACTAATACAATCATTAAATGAAAATCGGAATTTTCACATTACCATTACATACCAATTATGGAGGAATACTGCAAGCATATGCACTGCAACAGGTTCTTAAGAATAATGGACATGATGCGTGGTTAATAAATCAAAAAAGATTTTCACCGCCTTTTTGGAGAAAGGTTTTATCAATTATTAAAAGAATAATTTACAGGTATGTTTTTCGTAAAAAAGAAGTAATTGTATTATACGAAGAACAGTATAAATCTAACTTTAAAATAATTAGTAAAAACACACAGAAATTTATCGACAAATTTATTCAACCACAAACAAGTCCATTGTTTAGCAACAATGACTTAAACGGGCTTAAAAAATTAAATTTCGACGCTATTATTGTTGGTAGCGATCAGGTATGGCGTGCAAAATATACTCCCAAAATTGAAAATTACTATTTAGATTTTCTCCCCCAAAGTAGCAACTGTAAAAAAATTAGTTACGCCGCTTCTTTTGGTACTGATAATTGGGAATACACAACCAAACAAACAATAAAATGCGCTAGACTACTACAAAAATTCTCGTGTATTTCAGTGAGAGAGTCATCTGCAATAAAACTATGTAAAGAAAAATTTGATGCGAATGTTGAACATGTTCTGGATCCCACAATGTTAATATCTCCGAAGGACTATATCAATTTAATAGGGGAAAAAGAAAAATTGGCCAAAAATGTTCTTACAACTTATATTTTAGATAGTTCCGATGAAAAAGAAGAAATAATCGAATTCTTTGCCTCCAGTTTAAGACTAAGACGACACAAAATCAATTCAAAAACTGAAGACCATTCTGCTTTACTCGAGGACAGAATTGCCCCGTCAGTAGAAAATTGGATTGCAGGATTTTATAGCGCAGATTTTGTTATTATTGATTCTTTTCATGGTTGTGTTTTTTCCATTCTCTTCAATAAACCATTCTATGTTATAGGAAATTCCACTAGAGGCATGGCTCGATTTGATTCCCTATTAAAAATTTTTAATCTGGAAAATCGTCTAATATTTTCGCTCAATGATATTCCCCCCCAAAGTATTCATGATGAGATTGACTGGAATGAAGTGAATAAAATACTACAGTTTTGGCAGAATAAATCATACAGGTATCTTATGAACGCTCTCAGATAAAACAGAATTTTCTCATGAATAATATCTCAATTTGCATTTGTACCAGACAAAGACAAAACGCACTATTAAATCTATTGAATAGTATTGATAAAATTAATAGTAAAAGCTTAAAACAAAACTATAAAGTAGAAATCATTGTAATAGAAAATGACAATAAACCATTCTTGAAAAATGTAATAGACGGACTTAAAGACAAATCTAAATTCCCAATAAAATATTTTCATGAAAAGAATCCAGGGTTATGTTACGCCAGAAATAGGGCAGTAAAAGAAACTTTTAACTCAGATTTCATTTTATTTGTCGATGATGACCAACAGGTTAAGACAGATCTATTGGAGAACCTTGTTAAGGCCCAAAAAGAATTCAATGCCGATGCTATTTATGGACAAAATCCACCTATTTTTGATTCGAAAGGGGTGCCTGTATATATACAAGAATTTTTTAAACCCAATAAAAAAGAATACGGACAAATATTAAAAATTGCACCAACTAATTGTTTATATATCAGAAGGGCAATTTTAAATACTTATAATCCGCCTTTTGATTTAAGGCTTAATTTTGTTGGATGCGAAGATTTAATGCTTACCCATCAATTAAGCTGCGATGGATATACTATTAGAAGTAATCCTGATGCAACTGCTTATGAAATAATACCTAAAGAACGCGCAACTGTCAAATATATCATAAAACGTTCTTTTAGAAATATGAATTCATTATTTTACTATCATTCAATTAGTAACCAGAATTATGAAAATAAAAAGCTACTTATAAAAGCTCCTTTTCGGCTAATTGCTGGTTTCATTTTAAGTATTCCTTGTTTACTACTTGGAAATAAAAACAAACTGAAAGGAATAATTTTAATTTCTGAATCTTGTGGTGTAATGTATGGAATTATACATGGAAGGTACAATTTTTACAAGTAAACAAATATGCTTCAAACATTAGTTGTTTATACTATTCTTTTACTTTCATTCATTGTCTTCCCGGCATTTCTGTATGAGAAAAATTCAGTTACCGGAAATTATAAGTATAAGTATTGGGGATTCCCACTCCTGATCCCAATTCTAATTTTTTCTTTTATTGAAGGATTTAGGTATGAAGTTGGTGTTGATTGGCATCATTATAGGGATTACTTCAAATTTTTAGAAACAGGAAATTTTAATTATTACTGGCGGGATGATTTAGAGATTCTGTATGTTCTATTAAATAAAACATTGGTATTTCTACAATTAAACTATGTATCGTTATTTATATTAGAGAGTTTTCTCCTCATTTATGCCATATATTACTTCTTTAGAGATTATAGAAAAGTCTGCGTTTTCGCAATGCCTCTTTTCTTCATGCTATTTTTTAGTGATATTGAAAACCTGTCGAGGCAGTTTTTAGCTATTTCAATTTTCTTAATAGCGACAAAACAGTTATTAAAACAAAATTATAAACGATACTTTCTATTAGGTATAGTAGCAGCCTTAATCCATTCTACATGTTGGTTATTTCTGCCCATATTCTTTGTACTTCGATCCGTTAGAATAAATAAACTATGGATTTTACTAGCTATATATTTGGGGTTAAATATAGCTTCCGAACTTTTATTATCTCCTCTTATTGAACGATTTTCTATCTTGCTCCTTTATATCGGGAAAGGTGGTTATGCTGATATAATGACAGAAGATAGCAGGTTCATTTTTGAAGAAATACCATTACGAACAAAAATCATTTGGCACCTAATTGCTCTATTTATAATCTTCTATGGATACAAATTATTAAAGCAAGTAAAAAGGAACGACATCTCTTTTGTATTCATCATTGCATTTATTGGCCTAACTCTTAAGCCAATTCTTTCCTTTCATGAACTTTTTGCAAGAATAAACCTTTACTTTTACACCTATGTCCCTCTCTTTATGGCTTTTTTGTATTACTATGTTTTTATACACAATAAAGGTATTCAGAAAATGAAGAAGTTAAAGATCCCTTTAATACTCCTATTTTTTTATTTTTTATATCTATACTTTGGGCGTATTGTAATAAGAACAAACGAATGGTATCCTTTTCTGTTCGTTTGGGATTAATAGTTGTCCTACATATATCGCTATCAATACTTTATATGCAAACAAACTGTTTCAATCATCACCTCTATTATTATGAAGAAAATTTCCTGGGTAACTGCCGATTATTTCCTAGACTGTGATATAGATCTAATTCCAAAACTCAATGAAAAATATCAAATAGTATGGAATATCATCCTTCCAGTTACAAACAATCGGTTTTCGCAAGTTCAAATAAACAAGAACAATTCTTTAAAATCCACTGTAAAAATATTCTGGAGTGAAAAATTTAGAAGAAGGGATGCAAGAAATATAGCCTTCTATTGGAAATTGTTAAAACAAATAAAAAAACAACAACCAGATCTTGTTTATATAAATATGCAAGGATTTCCATATTTGGCATTCATTGTTGCTTTACTACTTAAACGAAGAAATACGATCTTCGCTGTACATCAGGCAAAAGTCCATGAGGGAATGCAGTTTCAGACAATTACTAAATTATATTTTCATTTTTTATACTCTTGGTTTAATAATTTTCATCTATTCTCAAAATCACAAGCAGATATTTTTAAGAGCAAATACCCTGATAAAAGTGTTACTGTCATTCCATTAGGCTTAAAAGACTTTGGAAAATCACTGTTAAAGAAATCAGATAAAGAGATTGTTTTTTTCAATTTTGGAACTATTATTAAGAATAAAAATATTGGGCTATTAATCCAGGCTGCTTGTAACGTTTTTGAAAAAGGATATAACAACTTCAAAGTTAAAATAGTAGGAGCTTGTTCTAATTGGGGACAATATCAAAAACTAGTAATATATCCTGAATTATTTGACCTTAACATACAAGCCATCGATAATAATGAAATCTCAGATCTCTTTTCCAGTTCTCATTATTTAATTCTACCATACTCAGCTGTTTCTCAAAGTGGCCCATTAAAAATTGCATTTAATTACAACGTACCTGTTATTGCTTCGGATCTTGAAGAATTCAAAAATGAAATTATAAATGGAGAAACAGGGCTACTGTTCAAAAACAATGATGTCAGCAGTCTTGAAAATGCAATAATTAAAACAATAGCTAACCACAAAGAAACATATAAACAGCTAAGATTAAACCAACTAGCAGACGTAAAGCGGCGCTATTCAAAAGAAGTTATTTTGCAAAGTTACGATAACATGTTCCGTTCAACTATAAAATAATATGGGAAAAATAAAAAGCTGGTTAAAACAAAATAACCACATTACCGGATATCGAATTTTTTTAGAATTAAGAAATGAATTTAAAATTCTATCGACTCATTTAGGAGCGTTCAGTTACAAAAAAAATAAGTACAAATTTGAGGCTGATATAACAATTCGAATTCATGCAATTGAGAAAGGCTTAGCATTACCGAATCCTAGGGTGGGATTTGGAGAAAAAAAGGTTGCCGAACTATTACAAACTATAGAAGATTATAATAACCGTTTTGGAGACCTTGATTTTATTTCTCATTTAACTCCTGTCTTAGACTCCTATTTTAAATTCAACAAAGATAATGGTCATTGCAATAAGCAACTTTCAGATGTATACAAGGAAGTAAAACATTATTCGATTAGCCAAAATTCGCAAGGGGGTACAATATCATTAAGTAAAAAGGAAATTTTACAGCGATCTAAAATAGATTTCGGCAAATTTATTAATTCTCGATATTCAATAAGAGACTTCTCTGATACTCCCGTTGATAAAGAATTAATTCTAAATGCAATACAAATAGCGAAAAAAACCCCCTCTGCCTGTAATCGCCAAGCGTGGAAAGTTTATGTTTTTTCTGATAAAATTAAAAAACAGGAATTATTAGATTGGCAAGGCAACAGAGGATTCACTGAGAACATTGATACTGCAATTGTAGTAGCATGTTCATTAAATGCATTTTTTATAAATGAAATGCACCAAGCGTACATCGATGGAGGTTTATACGCTATGACACTTATTTATGCATTACACTCTCAAGGACTTGGTACAATTCCATTAACAATGGGAATGATGTCTTCTAAAATGAACAAATTTTATGAAAAATTCAATATTCCAAAAGAAATTGTGCCAATACTCATTATTGGAGTTGGTAACTTAAAAGATAACTTTAAAGTTGCAATCTCTGAAAGGAAGGATATTAAGAGCTATGTAGAGTTTATTTAATAATATTTTTTAAAATTTTTCTTATGCAAAAAAGAATCGGTATTCTAACATACTTCACCGATCCTCCCTATTTCAATGACATCAATCCAGGGATGAATCTTCAGGCATATAGTGTTTTTGAAGCTGTAAAGGATCAAAATCCCTATGCAGAAGTAGAAATGATAAGATATCATTCCTGGTGGGCAATTTGGCGAATTTATGTATCATCAATGACCCTTGATACTTTAAAACAAGATGTAATTCAATTTATAAAGTATTACAAGTTCTCAAAAAGTTTTGCTCTGTCAAAAAAGGCATTGGTAAGTAAAAATTCTACAAAAGCTTACCAATTTATTAATTCCCTGGGATACGATGCAATATATGTTGGCAGCGACACTCTCCTCGAACTTTTTAGGGCAAAAACATCGGAAGATATTACTGCATATTGGCTAAATAGGACTGTAGACGCAAAAAAATTTATGATTGCTGCTTCAGCCCGTGACACATCCTACAGTAAATTAACTGATGGTCAAAAAATCAAACTAAATGATTCAATTCAAACATTTGACATGTTGGGAATTAGAGATAATGCAACTTATGAATTGATTAACAATTTCACCAACAAAAAAGATAAACGATTAAAGATAGTTCCCGATCCGACTTTTACATTTGATATTGATTACTCTTTTGCTCAAAAATATGTAGAAAAAAAAGGACTATTAAAAACGGGCAAACCGATAATATGTTTTCACCTGTTGAAAACTAATCTTTTTGCCCAGCCGCTTGCAGATAAACTAAGGGAAAAAGGATTTATTATTGCCTCGTTACGCCCTGCCAAATATGCCGATATTATTTTGAAAGATTTATCGCCATTGGAATTTGCCGGAATCTTCAAATTTTTCCATTTGACATTGACGCACCGTTTTCATGATTCCGTATTTTGTATTAAAAACCTATCACCTCTACTTCTTTATCCTCCTTCAAAAAACTATGTTAATGAGTCGGGGAACTCCAAACAATCATCACTAATGGACTCGTTTAATATTCGTGAAGAATGTTTTATTAAAGATATTGAATCTGAAACTATCGATAGTTTGTTTAATAAAATATTACAAGCTCCTAAAAATTTCGAAGAAAAGAAAGTATCAATAAACCAAACGCTTTTTCAATACAAAGAAGATTTTACGAAATACGTTAAGGAAACTTCTGAAAATATTTAAAAAAGCTATGAGTTCAGAAAGAATCAAGATCTGTTACATTGTTTCATCATTAGCTAACGAGGGACCTGTCAATGTGATGTATAACATTGTAAATTTTATCGACTTCAACAATTTTGAAGTTTTTATAGTCACCTTAAGAGAAGAAAAGGGAGACTCAATCATTAATAATTTTAATAAACTTCCGATAAAAATATTGCCACTAAATATTCCAAGTAAAATCTGGAATTTGCCAAGAATATATTTTACATTAAGGTCAATACTAAAAAAAATAAATCCACAAATCCTACATAGCCATTGTCCTCGTTCCTTACTCCTTAATTCAATACTTCCTTCCATTTATAAAAAGGTTCATACAATCCATAACTTCCCGGGAATGGTAGAGAGGGCATTGTATGGAAAATCTAAAGGAATAATTGCAACACTCTCGATTCTTTGGTCACTAAAACGATTGGATTTACCAATTGCATGTGCCAATAATATAAAAGAACTTCTTTATAATCACCATCACCTCAATGTTGAAGCAATAAAAAACGGTTCAAATTTTTCGGTTACAAAATCAGATATTGAAACAAAATTAGATTTAAGGAAAAAACTCGGCTTATCTGAAAATCTTAAGTATTTCATTTTTGTTGGGAGATTCTCTAAAGAAAAAAATCCTTTATTTCTAACATCTCATTTTCCAACGATAAGAAACAGCAATATTGGTTTGATTATGTTGGGAGATGGTCCTTTAATGAACAAAATAGATAAAGAATCTACTACAAATATTATTTATACGGGATTTACCCAAAATGTAAAAGACTATCTTATGGCTGCCGATTATTTCGTTTCTTCATCACTTACAGAAGGAATGCCAAATTCGGTAATGGAGGCCATGTCTGTTGGCTTGCCTTTACTTCTTTCCAACATACCTGCTCATCAGGAAATTATTAATAACAATGATGACAAAATTGGAATATTGTATAACATAAATAATGTAAAAGATTTTAAGGATAAACTAAACGATTTATTAACTTGGCCATATGAGTCAACTTCCAAATCTGTTCAAAGTCTATTCTCAGATCAATTTACAGCTCAAAAAATGTCTAAAAAATATCAATCAAAATATAAAGAATTAACCAACAAATTAAAATGAAAAAAATTTTGATTACGGGTGGTTCTGGATTTATTGGGACAAATCTCATTGAAAGCCTTATCGATAATACAGAGAATTCAATATTAAATATTGATAATGAAACTCCCAAGATACAGGAAAGAAACAATATCTGGCAGAATGTGGATATTAGGGACTTGGAGGCTTTGTCAAATTCAATCGAAGTATTTAAGCCAGAGCTGGTCATTCATTTAGCTGCCCGTACGGACCTCGATGGAAAAACACTTAAAGATTACGATGCCAACACAAAAGGAGTTTCAAACTTATTGGCAGTATTAAAAGAAACACCTTCAGTAAAAAGGGTAGTTTTTGCCTCATCCATGTATGTTTGTGAACCTGGTTATTCACCCAAAAGTTTTGATGATTATGCCCCTCACACAGTTTATGGGGAAAGCAAAGTGCTAACTGAGAAGATTATTAAGGAAGAGAATCCGTCGGAGTACACTTGGAGTATCATCCGTCCAACCTCAATTTGGGGGCCCTGGTTTGGAGAACCATACGCCAACTTTTTTAATATTGTTCGTTCGGGGAAATATTTTCACATGGGAGAACGGGCATGTTCAAAGACATATGGATATATTGACAATGCACTTTACCAAATAATGTCGATTGTAGAGGCAGAACAAGAAAAAGTAAATAAAAAAATATTCTACCTTGGCGATTATACTCCATATCCAATTTCGGAATGGGCTGATGAAATTGCAAAAGAAATAGGTATTAAAATTCCAAGAATACCGTTTTTCCTGTTTCGTTTTGCTGGCTGGGGAGGAGATATTTTAAAAACGGTTGGAATCAAATTCCCAATGACTTCATTTCGATTAAAAAACATGACTACGGATAATATTCATGACCTCTTTCCCATTCAGGAAATAGCCCCGAATTTACCAATTTCACGCATTGTTGGAGTGAAAAAGACAATGAAATGGATTAACTCCACAAACTAACTTTCTCTTTTCAAATTCATGGACATCTACTGGAAAAACATAAAATTCCTTTCAAAAAAAGAAATGGATTTTAATCAAGATATACTTTCAGCACAATTAATAACAGTACCGGCAGCCCCCTCAATGATAGAGAGTAAAGATAATCCGTTCTATTATAAGGCACTGGAAAATGCCACTTACAGTATTGTAGACAGTGGTTTATTCGCTTTATTATGTAAACTGCATGGTATTAACATTCATAAATATTCCGGTTACCGTTTAATACAGGATATGCTGGCCTATCTCGACCAAAGGCCATTAAGGTTGTTTGTGGTAAGTCCACGACCTGCTGAGAGTGAGAACATCAAAAAACTCCTTTTGGAAAGTACCCAATGCAAGGAAGAAGACCTTGCCTTTTATAATGCCCCCATGTATCCAACCAATGCCAATGTAGAAGATCCGGAACTGGCAAAGCAGATCATTGTTTTCCAACCAGATTTGGTGATGTTATGTGTGGCCGGGGGTAAGCAGGAGATTCTGGGGCATTATTTGCAACAAAAGATTAGTAAAACAACAACAATAATATGTACCGGGGCCGCCATTTCCTTTTTTACAGGAACCCAGGCAAAGATTCCTCCGCTTATTGATAAACTATATCTGGGCTGGCTGGCACGTATTTTTGCAGATCCAAAAATCTTTTTACCGCGTTATTTAAACGCCTTTAAATATGTATTCTGGTTTTGGAAGTTCAGGTCAACATTACACGTAGAAGAATAAAGAGAATCTTTCCCCTCCTTCCAGGAGGCTTGTCCCGATCCATAGCATCGGGAGGTGGCAGCGTTGATAAAAAATATCCTGGAAAAGCGTAAATGCTAACGCTGACGGGGTGGTGTCTATGATTTTCAATTTGACCACCACCTCACCAACATCGTTGGTCCCCTCCTACTGACCTGGAGGAGAAACATTATAAAAGACACTATCATAAGAATATGAATATCATAAATACAAACATACCCGAAGTACTCATCTTTGAACCCAAAGTCTTTGGCGACAGCAGGGGGTACTTTATGGAGTCCTTTCGGCAGGAAGTGATCCAAGACCATATTGCGCAGGTTAACTTCATTCAGGACAATGAATCTTTTTCGCAATACGGAGTATTACGTGGATTGCATT
Source organism: uncultured Draconibacterium sp. (assembly GCF_963677575.1). Taxonomy (NCBI): domain Bacteria; kingdom Pseudomonadati; phylum Bacteroidota; class Bacteroidia; order Marinilabiliales; family Prolixibacteraceae; genus Draconibacterium; species uncultured Draconibacterium sp. Next base: position 5,520,469 of record NZ_OY782038.1, on the reverse strand, counting down.
TTCAACGTCCGCCACATACGCAGGGCAAACTGGTTCGTGTACTTCAGGGAGAAGTGTTGGATATTGCCGTGGATATCCGTTTGAATTCACCCACTTACGGACAACATGTTGCAGTTAAACTGTCGGCAGATAACAAACGACAGCTTTAGATTCCCCGTGGGTTTGCCATGGATTTGCCGTGCTTAGTCCAACAGCACTTTTTAGCTACAAATGCGATAACTATTATGCGCCGGAATACGACGGAGGTGTTATGTGAACGATCCTGCTATTGGCATCAATTGGCAAATACCGGAGGCAGCCATTCAGTTATCAGAAAAAGATACCCAACATCCCATGTTAAAGGATACCAAGCATTTCGACTATGTTTCATTTTCTGGAGAAAATGTTTATCAGTAACTAGTGTTAAGTCAAGTCTGAAATTTCGGCTAAGTTGAAGTTATTTTTTGAATTTTTCGAAATCAGAAAAAGTAAGCATAGCCGTAGCTACGTGAATATCTTAATGATGAGTAAAAATGAAAAAGAACAATACTTGGGGCGATAGAGCAGGCTTGACTTGACACTAGTAGTTCCCACACCTGCCCCTCATTTGAGGGCACCGGTAACAAGGGGGCTGACTGGCTGTCGTTTGCAACGACAAAGTATAAATAAGGTTAACTATTACAACCAACCTTCAAGCGTTTTCAAAACCTTGAAGTGTTTTTAAAACAAACTAAAAGAGGCAACGTCTCAATAAATAACAGCGTAGTCCGTAAAGGCTACGATTAAAAAAAGCAACAATACCACCGCCTCACCGCCGTAAACGCGGTCCCTTCCGCCTGAAAGGCGGAGAAACGTAACAGACAAACAAATTCGTGAAGGCTTCAATAATAACAAACCATTACCATCCAATTGGTGTAATCTGTGCAATTGGTGGACAAAAACAAAAAAATATACGGAGAAAGGGCTCACCTAGCCAATGGGCGCTATAATTTGCCAATGGAAGGGTTCAGCAAGCCGGTTGAAGGCAAAAACCTGCCGGGGGAACGCTTAACTTTGCCAAATATTGCAAAAAAGTAGCCGGGGGACGGTAAAATTATCCAATGGAGATAGAAAACCAGCCAATGGGAGGGTAAAGCAGGCTAGTTGGCGTATAAAATACCCCGCGGGGAGGGTACTCTTGCCGCGGGGCCAGTAAAATCAAGGGTTTTGATAAATATCACCTGTAATACCTTGACAAGCGGTCTTCATCTTTCCAGAAAACGTAACGGCCATACTCACGGATGGTACTGTCTTTCTGAAACAACAGAGAATAGGCTTTGTCGCGTAATGTTTTTGTTGCGTTGCCATCATCAGCCGCTCCGTTGGCAGCAGCCAGCAACTCCGACAAGCTATGTGATAGAGTACGAGCCTGGGGCAACAGCGCAAGGTCAAATTTAATATCACTTAACGGATCTGGATATTTCTCGCCCAATACGGCTATTTCCAACAGATCCTGCACCATATCAGGTTGACTGTCGCCCTCACGAATTCGTGCCACTTTTTTACGAACATCTTCACGATTACGATAAGCAAAAGAAAAATCATGCAACAGTTCATCACGAAATATAAAGGCTTGAGGAGCCTGTTCTTTCCATTCGACAACAGCATCCTCGCGTGCCCGGAAAATACTCATCCACTCCGCCTGGAGGTAGCTCAGTGCACCACTTAGTGTGGTTAGTTCGTCAATAAGATTAACATCCATTCCCGCTCCGGCTAACGCTTCGCGGTCTTCGTTGGCATCAACAGCAAGTGTATTTACACTTACCACATATTCCTTAACGGGTTTGTTAGGAGTTTTTAGCTCCTCTGATGGAAAGTTCTCAATTTGTTCTTTCCATAATTCAAAATCTTCAATATAACTCATGATAAGAAGAAATTTAGTGAACTATTAAAAATGCTCCGCCGGCCTCTTTGGCCTAACCGGATGTCGTTACTAAAGGATGGGAAAAAGACGAGCCGGCGGTTTACATCAGTAATATTTCCTTTAAGTAAAGAAACATAGGTTTATTATACAAAATTTATGTTTGCTAAAAATCGTAATTTAGAATTATTATTGATAAATAAAGAGATTGGTATTCATTAAAAGAGAAGCGGATACTCGGAATAAAGTTCCGCAGGGACGACACAGCGAAAAACATGTGAGGATTGGATGATGTGACGACGAGAAAATGAAACGGTGAGAGCATGAGAAGATGAGAAACGTGTTTAAATAATTTCTCATAGTCCCAGTGCTCACAGTCTCACAGTCCCATGTCTTAGTGCCAACGCCAAGTTTATTCGTATAATCCGTGCAATTGATGGACAAAACAAAAGCATTTACACCTTAACACCTCAGAGAAACAAGAAAAAAACATAACAAACTGAAAATACAATTATGACACAAAAAGTAGCCCTTATTACAGGGATCACCGGACAAGACGGAGGCTATTTAGCCGAGTACCTCTTAAAAAAAGGATACATTGTTCACGGTATCAAACGCCGCACATCTCTGTTTAACACCGACCGTATCGACCATTTATACCAGGATCCTCATGTGGAGAACCGTAACCTTATATTACATTACGGCGACCTCACAGACAGTATGAACCTCACCAAGATCATTCAGGAGGTTCAACCGGATGAGATCTATAACCTGGCAGCCATGAGTCATGTAAAAGTGAGCTTCGATACTCCGGAATATGTAGCCAATGCCGATGGTATTGGAACATTGCGTATACTGGAAGCTGTTCGCCTGCTTGGTCTTACCGAGAAATCAAGGATTTACCAGGCATCTACATCTGAATTGTATGGTTTGGTACAGGAAGTGCCACAAAGCGAAAAAACGCCGTTCTACCCTCGCTCTCCTTATGCCGTAGCAAAAATGTATGCCTACTGGATAACAGTGAACTACCGCGAGGCCTATAACATGCACTCCAGCAATGGTATTCTGTTTAACCATGAAAGTCCGCAACGCGGAGAGACCTTTGTTACCCGAAAAGTAACACGCGCCATGAGTCGTATTGCGCTGGGCTTACAGGAGAAAGTATATATGGGTAACCTGTCGAGCAAACGGGACTGGGGACATGCCAAAGACTACATCAAAGCCATGTACCTCATCCTTCAACAAGATCAGCCGGATGATTATGTAATTGCCACCGGGATTACCACCACTATTCGCGACTTTATAAAAATGGCCGGTGCAGAAGTGGGGCTGGAAATTGTTTTCGGTGGTGAGGGAGTGAATGAAAAAGGGGTGATCACAGCGGTGGATGAAAAGATCTTCTGCGATAAAGTTGGAGAGAAATACCTGTCCGGGATCAAGGAGAAGATAGCTGCTAAAGCTGAGATCGTTGAAGTAGATCCGCAATACTTCCGCCCAACCGAAGTTGACCTGCTGATCGGAGATCCGACCAAATCACAAACTGTTCTTGGCTGGAAGCCTGAGTACGATCTGAATGGCCTGGTGAAAGATATGATGCAATCCGATATCAAGCTCATGCTAAAAGACTGTTACTTACAGGAAGGCGGATACAAAACCTTAAATTACTTTGAGTAGTTTTTATCCACGGATTACACTAATTTCACTAATATTTTTAAGAGGTAAATCAATTTTAAAGAGAATATTTTCATAGTTAGAAAGATAACGACTTACAGAAGAATCTACGCAACGATTGTAAGGATGTAACTCAGCAATACAATTAAAAATTATTTTATCAATCTAATAAAAACTATATTGTGTAATTTGTGAAATTAGTGGATCACATAACTCACTGTCGATATGGATTTACTTGAAAACCCACCTCTTTTATACAAAGAAGAAAGCTACAAGATCATTGGCGCCTGTATGGAAGTGCATAAAACTTTGGGCTGTGGTTTTTTGGAAGCTGTATATCAGGAAGCACTGGCCATTGAGCTTTCAAAACAGGGTATTCCTTTCAATAAGGAAGAAAAACTTAATATTCATTACAAAGGGGTCAAGCTAAACAAAGAATATATCGCTGATTTTATATGTTATAATTCCATAATCATCGAATTAAAAGCACTAAATAAACTAAATGGAGATCATACTGCTCAGGTATTAAATTATTTAAAAGCAACAGGTTTTCAGTTAGGACTATTGATCAACTTTGGAAGCACAAGCCTTCAATACAAAAGACTGGTTCTTTAATTGGTGTAATAAAAAAATTAGTGACATTCGTGTAATTCGTGGATAAAACAATTAAACTCTGCATTAAACAAACCACATTAAGACAGAATGAATAACAATAAAAAAGTCTTCGTTTCCGGATGTTATGATATGCTGCACAGTGGCCATGTGGCCTTCTTTAAAGAGGCTTCACAGTATGGCGATGTGTATGTGGGACTTGGCTCGGATAAGACAGTTGCCGACCTGAAAGGACGACACACCATTAACAGTGAGCAGGAACGTTTGTATATGGTAAAATCCATTAAATATGTTACCAAAGCTTTTGTGAACAGTGGCAGCGGAATTATGGACTTTGAAAACGAGCTCAAAGAACTAAAGCCCGACTATTTTGTAGTGAATGAAGATGGTTATTCGCCAACAAAGAAGGAACTGTGTGATTCACTGGGCATAGAGTTGAAGGTATTGGAGCGTATTCCCGATGCCGGGCTACCTGCACGGTCAACGACCTCTATCCGTACAGGCGATAACTGTACCCTGCCCTACCGTATCGATCTGGCCGGAACATGGATCGATCAGCCTTATGTATCGAAATACCACCCGGGATGGGCGATTACCTTATCGCTGGAGCCGGTTATCGAATACAACGAGCGTTGCGGTATGAGCACTTCAACACGTAATGCTGCGAAGAAGATCTGGCCCTACTACCTGCCACTGGAGAAACCTCAAAAGCTGGCGGAGATACTCTTTAAATTTGAAAATACGCCCGGATCTACGTTGATATCAGGAGCACAAGATGCCATCGGTATCTGTATGCCCGGACTGGTTCGTCATTATTACGACAATGCGTATTGGCCCAAACAATTTGAATCGGTTCATGATGAAGACATTCTTGACTGGCTGGAAGAACACCTGTTTATGGTATTGCTCTGGCCCCGTCCTGCCGGTACCGATCTGCTGAAAGAAACCTATATTTCAGAAGATAATGTAAAAGCATTGGCCAATGCTGCTGACGGCGCCTGGCAAGCGATTCTCGATAAAGACTTAACAAAATTTGCCCGGTACTTTAAAAAATCATTCGAAGCGCAAACTACCATGTTCCCCGCTATGTTATATCCGGAGATTGAGAAAGTGATCGATAGCTATAAAGATCAATCCCTGGCATGGAAACTCGCAGGAGCAGGTGGCGGTGGTTATATGATATTGGTGGCCGATCACCAACCAAAAGGAAGTATGAAAATAAAGATCAGACGAAAAGAAACAGGACTGTAAGAAAGACTATGAGAGTGTGAGAGAACGAGACTGTGAGAAGATGAAACGATGAGGGTGTGAAGATGAGTAACGTGATATGTGAATTCGCATAATCTCAGTGCTCAAAGTCTCAGTGCCCAGTGCTCACCATTTCACAGTCTCCCAGTTTCACCATCCCGTACTCAGTGCAAAATTTCTTCATTCTTTTCGTGTAATTCGTTAAATTAGTGGATCATTAAAAAAACAAAAATGAATAAAGAAGCAAAAATATACATTGCCGGACACAAAGGCCTTGTAGGTTCAGCCATCTGGAAAAACTTTCAAAACAAAGGCTATACAAATCTTATTGGCCGAACGTTAGAAGAACTGGATCTGATGAACCAGCAGGCTGTAGCTGATTTTTTTGAACAGGAGAAACCAGAATATGTGGTTCTGGCAGCCGCAAAAGTAGGTGGAATTATCGCCAACAATACCTACCGCGGTCAATTCATTTACGAAAACCTGCAGATACAGAATAATGTCATTCACCAGTCTTATGTGCATGGTGTAAAGAAACTGTTGTTCCTGGGATCGACCTGCATCTATCCGAAACAGGCCCCCCAGCCCATGCCGGAGAATTGCCTGCTGACCGATACGCTGGAATACACCAATGAGCCTTATGCCATTGCAAAAATAGCAGGCTTAAAAATGTGTGAGTCATACAACCTGCAGTACGGCACCAATTTTATCTCGGTAATGCCTACCAACCTGTATGGGCCTAATGATAATTTTAACCTGGAGACTTCGCACGTATTGCCGGCTATGGTTCGTAAAATCCATTTGTCGAAATGTGTGGAAGATAATAACTGGGATGCTATCCGTGAAGACCTGAACCGACGTCCCGTAGAAGGAATTAATGGAACAGCAACAAACGAAAAAATTCTAAACATTTTAAACAAATATGGCATTCAGTCCTTCAATAATTCAGTCCTTCTCAATCTCTGGGGAACCGGTAAACCCATGCGCGAATTCCTGTGGTCGGAAGACATGGCAGATGCCTGCGTATTTTTAATGGAAAACCGGAACTTTCAGGATGTGAAAGCCGAATGTGACGGAGAGATCGTCAATACCCATATCAACATTGGTACCGGAAAGGAAATATCGATCAGGCAGCTTTCAGAGGTTATACAAAATGAAATTGGTTTTCAGGGAACCATAAGTTTTGACACATCAAAACCTGATGGTACCATGCGAAAACTCACCGATCCTTCGAAATTACATCGTCTCGGGTGGCAGCATAACATTGAACTGGAAGAAGGGATTAAATTGATGTACGAACATTACATGAAAGCTTAACAGCTCTCCCCGCTGGATGGAGCGGATGAGGAACGAAAACGAAGCAATCCAATTGATAAGATTTGTTTAACACCTACCGGGGTTCGTTTCCAGAGTTGAAAAATTGTTTTTTGTAGTGCATTCTTTACAATAATTAGTAACCACCTCACCAGCTACACTGGTCCTCCCGATGCTCACTTTGCCCGGTCGGGACGGGTTCTCCTCCCCAGTTAAGAGAAGAAACGTTCCAGTAAATTTTTAGAGGAAAAACAAAAATCCTGATTAAAGATGGTTCAGAACATTTCCCCTTCAGGGGCAAGGGTAAGAGCAATTGGACACAAACAAAGGGACAAAAATAAAGCTCCCGTTTTTTTTTTACATAAAAAAACCTTTCATTTTTTCCCATAAACGTTTATCCTATTATTAGTTAGAAGTTGTTATAGATTCCAGAAAAAAAACCACTGTTTAATACTTGATTAAAATCAACAACAGCTTTAAGATATTTTTTTACTTTCGTTGCTTGATAGATGATTAAAACAAACAGACAGATTTGATAACACCACTATGAAATCCCGCGAAACTGAACTGCTCTATACTTACCTTATTTTTGATTTGGTTTTACTAAACCTGTCGCTGGTGTTCGTAGCCTGGGTCGATTTGGATATCTCGTTACGCAATATCCGTATGATGGGCACCTATATTTTGCATGGCAATCTGGCCTGGATAATCAGCTACCTGGCATTTACCAAAAAGAATCTTTATTTACGCGATAGTTTTGTAAACCGGATATGGAGAATTAGCAAACGTCAACTCGTTTTTATAATGGTTGCAGCCAGTTTCAATCTCCTGTTTATTCCTTTACATCTTTCCCAGTTATTCTTTTGGAAATATGCCCTGTTGTTTTATGTCGTTAAAATTATAGTCTATTGGATAGTGTATCGCTATTTAAAATTCAAACGTGGAAAACGTTTAAATACTTTACATGCGGCGATACTTGGTTACAATGATACCGGTTTATTCTTACAACAGATCATTAGCAGCAATCCCAATTTAGGTTATAGCTTTTCAGGTTTTATAAGCTCAAAAGAAAACATTGAAGAGCCCTTTCTGGGACACCCGAACGACCTGGAAGAACTAATCGACCAACACGATATTAATATTATATTCTATACCATCTCGTTTTTTAACGGAGGAAACGTTGAAAAGAAGGGAAAAGAGGTCCTAAAAATATGTAACCGCAAAGGGGTGCGCTTAAACTTTATTCCTACCAACCAACTTTGGTTCCGGAGTCGTTTTAACACGGAGTCAATAGGTAATATGGTGGTACTTAACCCTCAGGAAATTCCACTCGACAGCATAGGTTTTCGTGTACAAAAAAGAATCTTCGATCTCTTTTTTTCATTAACGCTTTGTATTTTTCTCTTTTCCTGGTTATTTCCATTAATTGCCCTCCTTATCAAACTCGATTCCAAAGGTCCGGTTTTCTTTGTTCAGGAACGTACCGGCATAAACAACAAAACCTTCAGATGTTTAAAATTCAGAAGTATGAAGGTAAACAACGAGGCGAATGACAGACAAGCAACAGCCAATGACGACCGGATTACTAAATTGGGAAGGTTAATGCGCAGAACCAACATCGATGAATTGCCACAGTTTTTAAATGTTTTATCAGGTCAAATGTCGGTTGTAGGACCACGTCCGCATATGTTAAAACATACCGAAGAATATTCTTCCCTTATCGATAATTACCTGGTAAGGCACTATGTAAAACCGGGAATAACTGGTTGGGCACAGGTAAAAGGATTTCGTGGAGAAACCAAAAAATTATCTGCCATGGAAAACCGTGTAAGAGCCGATATGGAATACATCGAAAACTGGAGATTCGCCTGGGATATGAAAATTATCTGGCAAACAGTTTTTGGTAAACATGCTTATAAAAATGCCGCATAATAAGCAAGAAGTAACAAACAAGATGAATACGATAAACGAACCAAAAGAAGCATTTCCCTACAAACCGCCAACAGAAAAGATTAAACAACAATATAAAGAAATCTTTGAGTTAAAAGAATCGTTAAAAGTTCCCTTCCCAAAGTTACTCTTTGATAAATTACTTGCTTCTTTTTTTCTCTTGCTTACATTGCCCGTATTCTTGTTTTTAGTGCTGGCGAACTGGATAGAAGGAATAGTTGTTAAAGAGAACAAAGGCCCCTTGTTTTTCTACTATTATGGGGTGAGCCGTGGCAAAAAATTTAAGAAATGGAAAATTCGTCTGATAAAAGAAAAATATATCGATAAGGAATTACAGGCCAAAGGCGACTGGCATGCTTATCAAAATGAATGGATGCCGGAAGCCCGCACACATGTTGGTCGTTTTGTAAAAAAATTCTATATTGATGAGTTGCCTCAATTCTTTCTTATCCTAAAAGGCGATATGTCGTTTGTGGGGCCCAGACCTCTTGCTGTTCACCATTATGAAAGAGACCTGGCGCAAGGTAATGTAACCCGAAAGTTAGTTCGGGGAGGTTTATTAGGCTTCGGACACATACGAAAAGGGACACCGGAATTTGGCAATCCCGTTTACGAATACGAATACATACATCGTTACCTGCACTATCCGGCATTAAAACTTTTGTTTACCGACTTGTATGTAATTGCAAAAGGAATAATGGTGGTATTAAAAGGTGGAGGCCATTAAAAAACTGGAATAAGAACGTGAAACAAAACTGAAGAGGATGATTACAGCCAGTATTGTACTATATAAAACATCGATGGCAGAATTAGAGAAGGTATGTCAGTCTCTGTTTCAGGAAGATATATTTTCAAAAATCATAATTGTAGATAATTCGCCTGACGATCGATTAAAAAATGTCATTCGCAACGATAAAATTGAATACATTTTTTTGGGGAAGAACCTGGGGTATGGAGCAGCACATAATGTTGCTATTCGGAAAATTCTGGATAAATCAGAGTATCATCTGGCCTTAAATACCGACATATTTTTCTCAGAGGGTGTTATTCCAAAAATAATCTCCTATTTTAAAAAACATCAGAAAGTTGGATTACTTCTACCGAAAGTATTAAACCTAAGAGGAGAAGTACAATACCTCGCCAAACTTTTACCAACCCCGTCGAATCTGATGATCCGACTCTTTTTACCCGAAAATATATTAAAAGAGAAACGAAAAAGATATCAGCTGGCCTTTAACGGTTACAACACAACCATTGAAGCTCCCTGCCTTTCGGGATGTTTTATGTTTTTCAGAACTGAAGCTTTAAAAAAGGTGGGATTGTTCGACGAGCGTTTTTTCCTTTATGCCGAAGACTTTGACCTCTCGCGAAGAATTCACGAACACTACGAGACTATTTATTACCCAAAAGTTGAAATCACCCACTATCATCACCGACACTCCTATAAGAGTGCACGAATGATGATGATACATATGATCAATACCATACGCTATTTTAATAAATGGGGATGGTTTTATGATCCTGAAAGATGGAAAACAAACAAACGTATTCTTCAGGAGCTGGATTATAAACTCAAACTAAAATCGACATTGGAGGCATTAAAACCTTCAAAAAAGAAAAAAAAGGTTTCCTGACTAGAATAAAAAAAATTCTTGAAGTTGACTATCCCCGTGGCAGAGCCAAGGGGTATTACGCCAACTTCATTTCAGCTAAATCGCTGAAAATCGAATTTTCTTTATTTCACCCCTCTGTCAGTCATAAAGACTGACATCTCCCCTCTGCAGGGGAGATAAAGCGGAACCCCGTGGCAAAGCCTCGGGGAATTATTCAGATTAAAATAGTCATTAAACACCGCTACACCGCGAATCCTTTCGCGTGGCTTAACATAGTATTCATTCCTCCTCCTATGACCTTAGATTTGAGGTATTAATTCCCAATGAAATAGAATGGATTAATTTTGAGTATAAACCATAAACATTAAAAAAAGAAAGGAAACCAGACAGTAAACTATCTCCTGGGGTAAGCAACAAACTTATCCTCCTATTTAGACTTTCTGGTTTTCTTGAAATAAAGACCTATATAAGAATTTAGCCTTTTGCAATTAAGGTTTTTAGGATTATTTCAAGTTTCCCTTCTTTTCATGTTTGCTAAATTCAAAGTTATGAAGAAGATTTTTATTGGCGTTGATGTTAGTAAGTTAAAATTAGATTTTTGCAATTATCAGGATGGACAGTTCTGCAAGGAAGAGGTTGTGACCAATCACAGTTCAGCAATAAAAAGCCACCTGGAATCCATCTTAAAGGATACCTCGAAAGAAAAGGTTTTAATATGCGCCGAATATACGGGGCAATATATCTATCCGCTATCATGCGTTTGCAAGGATCTTGAGCTTGATTTGTGGATAGAAAACCCGGTGCAAATCAAGTTTAGATCAGGGATGCAAAGAGGGAAAAATGACAAACTTGATGCCCGAAAAATAGCCATCTATGCGCAGAGGTTTGAGGATCAGGTAAGTTTGTTCTCAATGCCAGAAGACGCAATCCAGAACCTAAAACAATTGGTAAGTGAACGAGATATGCTTGTTTGCGACAGGGCCAAATATAAGGGGCAATTGACCGACCAAAGGGATTTTATGAATCAACAAATCTATACAAAGAAACATAAGCGCTTGTCTCAGCTGATACAAAACCTAAACCAAGCAATAAAACAAATAGAAGATCAAATACAGTCCATTATCGATAATGATGAAACCTTGTCTAAACAGCACTACTTACTTTGCTCTATTGATGGCGTTGGAGAAAGAACTGCATTAAAAATGATATTGGAAACAAATGCATTCAGGGATTTTAAAGATCCTCGAAAGTTTTGCTGCCATGCCGGGGTGGCTCCATTTTCATACACTTCAGGGAGTAGTGTTCGCTCAAAACGTAAAGTTTCAAAACGAGCAGATAAAAGCATTAAAGCTCTTTTACATATGGCTGCACTTTCTGCAAGTAAAACAAACGGAGATTTAGGTCATTACTATAACCGAAAAGTAGCAGAAGGTAAAAATAAAATGACTGTGTTAAATGCAATTAGGGCTAAACTAGTTCTGAGAATGTTCGCAGTGATAAAAAATGAAAAAATGTATATACAAAATTACATTAATCCCTTGTCTGTTTCATAAGAATAGGAGGAGTACTACTGATGGAGTACAGCGTAATCAGTGGGGAGGTGGTGATTTCTCTACGGTTGTCTTTAGTGGAATCCGTATAATTCGATATACTTAACCACCTCACCAACATACGTTGGTCCCCTCCTCCTCGACAAACTACGGTGTACACACAAATATTTGTTAACTTAAATGGAGTAGTTACAATATATATATACTGAGCAATATGACTGAAAATAAAGGAGATGTAATCCGTTATGGTTTTGATAAAGATAAGAGGCTTGAAAAAAAAACGAGTTAGAAACTGCTTTAACCCAGCGAAGATCTTCCTGTATAAAAAAGCTCTCAGGTATTCGTAGCCAGGAGGTTAGTTATTATCGATTTCTTAATAATGAAAAGGTGAAAGAAGAAGATTTGATAAATTCTATCTGTAGGGAAACAGCAAAAAAGATCACAGGCGGGCATATTCTCGCACTACAAGATACGAGCGAGTTCAATTTCCAATGGAACAAAAACCGGAAGAAGCCATCCAGTGGACTTGGAGCATGTCGTGCCACAGGTAGCCTTGGTTTTATGCTACATCCGACATTGGCCTTAAATGCAGATACATTAGAGGTCTATGGTTTCTCTCACATCCGCATGTGGCATCGTGAAGATGGGTTTGGCACCAAATACGAGCGCAATTATAAAAGTTTGGCATTAGAATCCAAAGAATCTTATAAATGGATAGAATGTTCCCTTAAGAGTATACCGGCACTGGAAAGGGCGGATATGGTAACGCTTATAGAAGATCGTGAAGGAGATATCTACAAGCAGTTTTGTGAAGTGCCAAGGGAGAATGTCCACCTCCTGATCCGAAATAGCCAGAACAGGTGCCTCGATAATGGTAAAACACTTCACAGTCACCTTAAGGAGCTTCCGGTTCAGGGTACTTACGTGTTGGAAATATTAGGCGGCAATACTTCCGGTTTTCAAAAAAGGGAAGCCCGGATGCAAGTAAAATACGACCATGTTACACTATTGAAACCCAGAACACTAAAAGATGACACTACAGCCCAGGTTAGGATCGCCGTTGTTTCGGTTGAAGAAGTAAATCCCTGTAACCCGGAACAAACGATAAGATGGAGGTTATTAACAACACATGATGTCGAATCATTGTCTGATGCAATCCAGATTGTAAAATGGTATTCAATGAGATGGTATATCGAACAACTATTCAGGTTGCTGAAAAGCAAAGGTTTTCAGATTGAACGCAGTGAACTTGAAAGCGGGTGGGCAATACGAAAGTTAACCGTTTTAGCCATGAAAAGTGCATTGACAATTATGAATCTTAAACTAGCATTACAAGAAAACAATGAGATCTCCGCAAAACAAACGTTTAGTGCAGAGCAGCTAGAGTGTTTAGACTACCTGAATAATCAATACCAAGGAAAGACAATAAAGCAACAAAATCAATATAAACCTTACTCTCAGGCATGGGCCGCATGGATACTGGCCAGGGTCGGAGGCTGGAAAGGTTATAAATCTCAAAGACAAGCTGGCTTTATTACCTTAAAAGAAGGTATAGACCGGTTTGAGGATATTTATAAAGGCTATACCTTATTGAAAAATAAAGTTGTGTGTACACCGTAGTCCTCGACAAAGGAGGAGAAATTTCGAGCAACAAGTTTCTATTACCGTTTTCATTTTCCACTCATTACTAAGTTTTGGAAAAAACCGCATCCATAAAAAGGAATTTATTTCACAATAGCCTGCTCTTATTGAGCAACTTATTGTTTCCCTTCATCAGCTTTTCCTATGCTTCCCGAATATTGGGTCCAGAGGCTTTTGGAAAAATTCAGTTTATACTGGTATTTGCCCAGTACTTTGTTTTACTGGCAGTTATTGGAATACCCCATTACGGTGTACGCGAAATTGCAAAAATCCGTCACGACCAGGCCCGGATAAGCAAAACAGTTTCGGAACTGTTGTTTTTAAACGTTATTAGCTCTCTGCTTTTGCTCTTTGTGTACTTGGGGGTTCTGTTTTTAGTTCCCTGGTTTCATGATGATCTGCAGCTTTATCTGCTGGGTGGTTTAATTGTAATCAGTGCCTTCTCCAACCTCGACTGGTATTACAAAGGCATGGAGCAGTTTCGCTTTTTGTCGATGCGCTCCATAAGCATAAAGGCGATTTCGCTATTGGCTCTGTTTATATTCGTAAAAACAAAGGAAGATTTGCTGCTCTATTTTGGCGTAGTTATTTTTTCGATTTTAGCCAATCATTTATGGAATTTGTGGGGAATCCGTAAAGTCATCTCGTGGCGCGTTAAAAACCTGGAGATCAAACGTCACCTTCCGGCCTTGCTTACTCTGCTGGGCACTTCTGTATCCATTAGTATATATTCGGTCATCGATACTTTGTTGCTGGGCTTTCTGGCCAATGATACAGCTGTGGGACTTTATACCGCGGCATTAAAAATTAATAAAATTACCATTCCGGTATTGATTGCCCTGGGTACGGTATTAATTCCCCGTATTACACAAAGCCTTGAAAGCAGGGACAAAACCCAGGTAAATAAATTAATTAATCAATCCTTTGCATTTACCTGCTTACTGGGTGTGCCCATTAGTTTTGGGCTTTTTCTTTTCGCCAAAGAATTTATTATTTCCATTTCAGGACCGGAATTCGTAAACGCAGTACTAACCATGAAAATAAGTGCACCTTTGGCATTGATAATAGGAGTTGCCCATATTTTTGGGTTTCAACTGCTAATACCAGCTGGTCACGAACGAAAATACCTCTGGGCAACGCTTGCAGGCACGGGAGTAAGCATTGCACTAAATCTCTTGCTAATAAGCAGCTTTGAGGATAAAGGAGCAGCCGTTGCCACCCTCTCAAGCGAAATTGTAGTAACCGGAATAGCCGGCTATTTTGCGTATAAATTTTTAAAATTAGAAATAGATTGGGGACTGCTGTTCAAAGCTCTTTTGTCCTGTTTACTTTTTATTCCCATTGCCTATGGGGTGCGTACGATCTCTGATAATGCAATAATCTGCCTTTTAATCGCAGTTCCGCTGTCGGCATTGGTGTATTTTAGTATTCAAGGCTGGATATTTAAAAATCCTTTAATCGATGAAGCTTTTGTCTATGCAAGAACAAAAGGATGGATACCGGCTGTTTTGGTGAAGGGGAAAAGCAAGATGGTTTAATCTAAATTGTCTTAGGGGCAAAGCCCCGGCAATTAAAAGCACCGTCCGTAAGGGCGGTGGTGTTAAAGTACGATACTTATACTCAATATAATTGTCAGAAATGAAGATAACAAAATTTGATTCTTTCTTCCCCTCACCCTGTCGGGAGCTCCCCTCAGGAACGGAAATAAGTACGCAATAAAGACTGCTCAGAATTACAAACTATTTTTTGCACCGTTCTTTAGAGCGGTGTAAAAACACAATTTGTCTCTGATTGCATTATTAAATGAATTCACATTACGCTCCCATTAAAAACAAGAAAAAATATCATATGACCTGGAAATATTTTCTAATAATAGCTTTGATCCTTCTTATTACCGAACAAGTTGGAGCACAAGCTCTTTCAAGCGACTTCGATCAGCTGGAAGATTATTACCGAAGAGAACAACTACTCGGTAATATTGAACCGGATTATTCTTTTGTTTCCTATCCCCTCTTTCCTACCGAGGCTTTTGGAGTGAAAGATCCGCACCGGCCAAATGAAACCACAGGAAGTTTTTTTGACTGGAATGTTAATGAGGTCTGGGAGAAAGAATTGCCATCAGATCTCTCGTTAAAACTTCTTCCTTTGGTATGGACCAATCAGTACAACTCCCACCATCCGGAAGACTGGAACGATGGGGCTATGATCCCTGCCAAAGGTTATCAGACCTTTGTTAGTGGTGGTCTCTATTTTAATGTTTCGATAATAGACAAAGTGGCCTCACTTTCTTTTAAATTGCAACCTGAATATGTTTATGCAACAAACCCTGAATATGATGGTTTTCCATTAACCCGTGAAAACCCGGAACTGGCCATTTTACGATGGGCGCAGTACTATTTTCATACTATAAACCATATCGACCAGCCGGAACGTTTTGGCGATGGTGCTTACAGCCAGTTTAACTGGGGGCAAAGCAGTGTTCGTTTAAACTACAAATCCATTTCGCTGGGCTATTCCAATGGAAATCTCTGGTGGGGCCCCGGCAGGCGTAATAGCCTTTTAATGACCAATACTGCACCCGGGTTTCGCCATTTTACCTTAAATACCACCCGTCCCATACGTACTCCTATCGGTTCTTTTGAAGGGCAACTTGTAATTGGTACTTTAATCGCTTCGGGTTACCCGCCTCCCAACACCGAAGTAAAAGACCATAACGGTATGCTTTTTTATTCGCCCAAACGGCAGGACGACCGTTATTTTAATGGCATGCTCCTGAATTACAGCCCCAAGTGGGTAAAGGGTCTTCACCTGGGCTTAATACGCAGTTTTCAGATGTATAAAATCGATATGGACAACTCTTTTGACGCCTATCTGCCGGTTTTTAGCT
Organism: uncultured Draconibacterium sp.; assembly: GCF_963677575.1. Classification (NCBI taxonomy): domain Bacteria; kingdom Pseudomonadati; phylum Bacteroidota; class Bacteroidia; order Marinilabiliales; family Prolixibacteraceae; genus Draconibacterium; species uncultured Draconibacterium sp. Next base: position 5,504,104 of record NZ_OY782038.1, on the reverse strand, counting down.
CTTTCCGGGAAAAAAAGCTGGAAAAACAGGAAGAAGATCTGGAGGAAGGCGAACTGAGCAATCACCAGAAACGAGACTCATACTATTCGTTTTTTATGCGTTACGTTTGGCCGGAGGCACATGTTGAAATTTATGCGGAATATGGCCTGGCCGACAATCATTGGGATAGAAGAGATTTTATTGTTGAAATGGAACATTCAAGAGCCTTTAATTATGGATTCAGAAAACTAATTGAACTCCCTTCTCAGGACCAGATAATTCAGGTGGGCATGGAAATCACCCATTTGGCAAAAAATCCGGTTTCCGTATTAAGGGGGACCCAAGGGGTATACCAACAGGGTAGTAAAACCTGGTATACCGGTGTTGGTGTTCGGCAGGGTTATACACACCAGGGACAACTTCTGGGCGCAGGAATCGGCCCCGGAAGCAACTTACTTAGTTTAAATGTTGGTTGGAACAAAGGCTTAAAGGGAATTGGACTTCAACTGGAAAGATATGCACACAACGAAGATTTTCATAATGAAACAGTAAAGGATGTTCGAATGCATTGGATAGATCTGGCAGCTGCATTAAATGGAAACTGGGATTACAAAAACCTGCTGATTTCGCTGAACTTAAAATTCGTGGGTGCTAAAAACTACCAGTGGATTTACGACTTCAACCCGGATGAATACTGGGATAACAGTCGTGGAACAGATGTTTTTAACTTCCATGGAAAACTGGGAATTATGTACCGTTTCTAGTATCAGGAATCAAGGCAAAAGTAAAAAGGCAAAAGGCAAGAGAATTGCGTTACGAGCTATAAGTTAACAGTCGCAGTTCTCAGTCGCAGTTAGCAATTTATCAGTTTAACAATTCTATCGTATCCAGGATCAAGTATCCAGCACCAAGGCAAAAGATTAAAGTAAAAAGGCAAAAGTTGAGAACGGCTTTGCCGGTCGGGGTATCCAGTATCAAACATCAAGTATCTCATATCATGTACATAAAATATAAACACCTTCTTTTCTTCTCCCTTCTATTCTTTATTAGCGTAGAAAATAGTTTGGCTCAATCCTTATCCTTAAATAAACAAAACCTGAACGACTATTACCGTCGTCAGCAATTACTGGGCAATGTGGATTCGACTGTTTCTTTTACCTCCCGGCCTTTGTTTTCGGAAGCGTTGGAAAAGGATGATATTTTCGATCCGGAAAATTCGTTAACACATTCCAACCTGAACAATTTTAACGGCACCTTTACCTTTCACAAACAAAAAGGACAATTTACTTTGCTTCCGGCAAGTCTGCTAAGTCAATACAACAGCCATCATCCGGAGGGAATTAACGATGGTTCGATGATTCCGGCCCGGGGTATACAAATGCGCACCGACCTGGGATTCTATTTTAAATACAGCCTGCTCAGTATAACCTTTAATCCGGAATTTGTGTATGCCCACAATAAATTATTCGATGGTTTTCCTTCCGGATATACCACCATTTTGAATTTGCAATTCCCTAATTCAAAAGGAATAATTGATTTACCGGAACGGATTGGCGGATTTCATTATAACAAATTCTTTTGGGGGCAAAGCAGTATACGTTTAACCTACAAGCCCATCTCCATTGGGTTGTCGAATGAAAACCTTTGGTGGGGACCGGGGTATAAAAACTCCATTCTTATGACGAATTCTGCTTCGGGTTTCTTGCACCTCACCTTAAATACAATGCGCCCCATAAAAACGCCAATCGGATCTTTCGAAGGACAAATTATTGGTGGCAAACTGGAGGAATCGGGCTATACCGAGGGTTTACCAGATGACTGGCGCTATTTAAATGCCATGGTATTGAGCTACCAACCCCGTTGGGTGCCGGGTTTATTTTTGGGTTTTACCCGAAGTTTCCAAACCTACTCAGAAGATATGGGATCCGGATTTTCAGACTATTTACCGGTATTTAGTTTTCTTTCGAAAAGCTCAGGTGGTTCTAGTACAGATGTAGACAATCAACGGCAGGACCAGCTAATTTCTCTCTTTGCAAGATGGCTTTTCCCCGAATCCCACGCCGAAATTTATTTTGAATATGGTCGCGAAGACCATTCCTGGGACATGCGTGATTTTTTGATGGAGCCTTCGCATACAGCTGCTTATATTCTTGGAGCACATAAATTATTAGGATTCCAAGGAAAACGATATTTCCAGGTACGGGGAGAAATTACACAAATGTCCTCAAATCAGACCACTTTAAATAGAGACCGCACCTATAATCCTCCAGCGAGAACCTGGTATTATCACTATCAATTAAGACATGGATACACCAATAAAGGACAATTACTCGGTGCAGGAATTGATCCCGGGAGTAACACTCAAACACTCGAGATTAGTTGGAATGAAGAGATAAAACAGGTGGGAATTGAATTTGAGCGTTATGTGCACAACAATAATTTTTGGTATAATTATATCAAAGATTTCAGGGCCAACTGGGTTGATTTAAGCACCTCTGTTTTTGCCAACTGGGATTATAAAAACTTCCTGGTGTATGGTAAAATAAAAATGGTTCGTAGCAAAAACTACCAGTGGGTGTATGAGCCGAATGACGGTTTTCTGGACTACTGGCTTCCTGCAGGTGATACCTTTAACTGGCATTTACAAACTGGTATAAGTTACCGCTTTTAAAAACTAAATCTTGTGTTAGTCTGGTTTTAAGTCAGACTGAGCGTAGTTAAAGTCGGACAAAAATGGGAATGTTAGATATTCTGTATTGATCATTGGATATTATTCTACATTTGATGGACAAAGTAAGCAGAAATAAGAACTTACAGAACTCATTTAATAGATGCAAAAAAGAATACTATTTGTAGCTAACGATTCTCATTTGTATGGAGCCAATCAGTCCTTACTGGACCTGATCAATGCACTCCAGAACAAAAAGGATATTGATCTGTTTATCGTATTTCCGAAAAAAAACGAAGAAATATGCCGGCGATTAGACACCGTACATTGCCGGTATTTTATTCTCAATTACCGATCAGAAATACTTGGACGTTTTAACAGTCTGCGCTATATTTTTAAAACTGTGCTGAAATGGGCTTACAAGCTCCTGATTAATCAACTGGCATTATACAGGCTATCGGAAATTGTTAAGCGGGAAAACATTAACATTATTCACTCCAATTCCAGTGCTATTGCCATTGGAGAAGCGCTGGCAAAACGCAATAAAATCAGGCACATCTGGCACTTACGCGAATATCTTGGCGAAGCCTGTGAATTACATATGTTTGGCGGTCTGGAGAAGTATAAACGGCGTATTCAGAATTCTGATCAGCTAATTGCCATATCAAAAGGAGTAGCTGAAGATTTTGGTGTAGCTGACAAAGCGACCATTCTGTATAATGCTGTTACCTTACGTCATAGTTCGGCTTCAGCAAAATACCACGACAACTATTTTTTTGTTTGTGGAACCTTACGCCCCTTAAAGGGAATTGAAAGTGCAATAAAAGCCTTTCATCAGTTCGTTTCGGAACAAAAAAACTACAAACTATTAATTGCAGGTACAGGTGAAACCTACTATGAGTTGTATCTGAAGCAAATGGTTACAAACCTGGAAATGGATGAATACATTGAGTTTCTGGGCTACAGAAACGATATACAGCATTTAATGGCCGGTGCAACAGCATTTCTGATGTGTTCGGAAAAAGAAGGTTTGGGACGCGTTACCATAGAAGCCATGTTAAATCGGTGCCCCGTTATAGGTTTTGATAATGCAGGTACATCGGAGATCGTTACAGATGGACAAACCGGGCTGCTTTATAAAAGCCTCAATCAACTAGTGGCGCATATGAATTATGTCGTACAAAATCCGAAGAAAATGGAACGGTTTAAAGAGATTGCTTACGAATACGCAAAAACAACTTTTTCTGAAAAGACATATGGCGAAAAGATGTACCGATATTACGAGGCTATTTTAACCGACCAAAATTCACTTAAACGATAGACGTTTGTTAAGCAAATTAATTAGCAAATATTACCGGCAAATAGTACACTTCAGTGTAGCCCTGCTGTTTGTGAACCTTATTATTGATCCCAGTAATAAAATATTTCACAGTAAATATGTATTGTTTCTGACTGTCTTTCTTATTTGGTTACCACTGCACTATAAACAAACAGTAAACCTTTCAAAACAAATACTTCTCACCATGGCATTTATTGGCTTTTTTATGCCTTTTTATGCCCTATCGGTAGGCATCATTAATAACCTGGCCAACAATAACTCCATGGCAGAGTTGGTTTACCTGAACTCGTTTTTCTTTTTCTTCCTGCTTCTGGTAATCGTAACAGAAAACATTCAGCTTCGTCCCGTTTTAGATATATCGGCTTTGCTGCTTGTTGTCGTGACCGCATTTTCCTATATTTTGCCACTCTTTAATCCCGGCTTTTTTGCGAAACTATATGCGTTTTTTGTAATGGAAAAAGAAGTGGCCATTTATGCACTTCGAAATTATGGTGGTTTTACCCTCTTAATGGTGTATTACAAAACGTCGCCAATACTTGTATTTCCGCTGGCTTATTACTTGCATCGGGTACTAATTATTAAAATTAGAAAGAACAGGGTTCGCGAAATTGTATTTATTTTGGCGCTGGCCACCACCCTATTTCTATCCGGTACAAGGGCAAATATTTTATCCATGGGGTTAATACTTCTTTTTTACATCCTGTTTTATGCTTATAAAAATTCAAAGCCCGTTGCTTTATTGGTTGCACTCATTTATTTAGCTGGTTTCTTTTACGGGGCAAACATTCTGGCAGAAGTATTTTTAAACCGTTCCGAAATTTCGAACCAGGTGAAGCTGGGACACTTAATGTCCTATATCGAACATTTCTCAGATCATGCAGGCATTTTGCTTTTTGGGCAGGGAATTGGAAGCACCATGTATACATCGGGCATCAACAGTATAGTAAGTGTTACGGAATTAACCTATTTCGAACTGATACGCGTTTGGGGCTTACCTGTTTCAATAGTCTTTGGCCTGATCTTGCTTATCCCAATCTATCATGAAATAAGAAGCAAATCCATAAGTCACCTTTTTATTGCTTACCTCGCTTATCTGTTTATTGCCGGCACCAATCCGCTCCTTTTAAGTTCCACAGGCATGTTAGTATTGGTTTATGTTTTTTCGCAAACCTATTCCAAAGCCTCTCAAAACGATCTAAAAAATGAAGCTTGAGATATTATTAGCAACTTATAACAGCGAAAAATACCTACCGGAGCTCCTGGATTCATTGTTGGCACAATCTTATACCGACTGGCAACTTTTAGTTCACGATGATGGTTCAAGCGATCAAACCCTATCTATTTTAGAAGCGTTTGAAAAGAAACAAGACAGAAGCATCAAAATAAATAGCAGCAAGCAGCCATTGGGTCCTAAGCAAAGTTTTGAATATTTATTGAAAAACAGCTCAGCTGATTATCTGATGTTTTGCGATCATGATGATGTTTGGTTACCGCATAAAATTGCAGAATCATTGGCTGGCATTCAGCAACTGGAACAGAAAAACCCCGACAAACCGGCTTTGGTATTTACCGACCTGGTAGTTGCAGATGAACAGTTAAATACAATCCATTCATCATTCTGGAACTATTCGAAAGTTGATCCGGATAACGTTTACAACTGCTACAAGCTTTTAATTAATAATCCGGCACCGGGCTGCACTTTTATCATGAATAAAAAGGTGAAACAACTTGTTTTGCCATTTCCGGAGCAAGCCAGAATGCACGACTGGTGGATTCTTTTAAAAGTTGCGGAATCAGGCGTAATAGATTATATAAAAGAACCAGGTTTGTTATACCGGCAACACCAAAAAAATAAAATTGGTGCGGAGCCCATTAAAAATACTTATCTGTTATCGCGTATCACCAGTTTATCTCTCACGATAAAAAGAAATAAGGAAAGCTACCAAATGATGAAATGTTTGTCGAACGATTATTCGCTCATTAAACTTTTTTATTACAAACTGCGCATATCGCTTTCAAAATTGCTGTAAAGTCAATCATGTTTATTTCGGTTTGTATACCTACCTATAACGGCGAGCAGTACATCAGGCAACAGCTCGATTCAATTCTCAGTCAGACATTGGCCGTTGATGAAATTATTATCTCAGATGATTCTTCGGGTGACCAAACGGTTGAGATTATTCGGTCGTATAACAATCCTAAAATTAAATTATTCGAAAAGCAAAGATTTTCAAGTCCGATATTCAACCTTGAATTTGCTTTAAAACAAGCGAAAGGCGACTTTATTTTTTTAGCAGATCAAGACGACATTTGGATGCCCGATAAAGTGGCAATCCTCGTAAAAGAATTAGCAAATAATAAATTGGTGATTTCTGATGGAGAAGTAATAAACCAGGAGGGAAAAGTAATTGCTTCATCAATTTTTGAACTATTTAACTCACGAAGGGGCTTTTTTAAAAACCTCACAAAAAATTCCTATATGGGATGTTGTATGGCTTTTCATAAGGATTTATTAACGGTTGTTCTACCATTCCCAAAATCAATTGCCATGCACGATTTATGGATCGGACTAAATGCAGAACTTTATACCAAACCGGTATTCTGCACCGCCAAACTGGTGAAATACAGAAGGCATGAATCTAACAAAACGCCACTGGATACAGAAACAAACACGAATTCACTGTTTTTTAAAATATCTTTTCGGGTTACGATGCTTTTTCTTATCGTTTCTCGATTTGTGAGACAAAAAAGAGATTAAAATATAATTCGCTTAGTCAGTAAAATCATATTTCCCTGCCTACGGCAGACAGGGACAACGCTCAGACTGACAGTCACCCTGAGCGTAGTCGAAGGGTACAGATCAACTGGATTCTGATAAATACTACCTTGCGAAACGAAATAAAATTTCGATATTCCAAAAGTTAAAATGAAAATTCCTCACGTTGTTGTATTAATTCTGAATTATAATTCGTGGAAGGCCACTGTTGCCTACATCGGGCAATTAAAATTGCAACAAGGCATTCAGCTTTCGATATTGGTAGTAGACAACTGTTCCACGGATAATTCTTATAACGCTCTGGTTCAACATTTACAAGATGAAGAACAAGTAGAGATCATACAATCCAAATACAATGGTGGCTATGCTTACGGAAATAATTTTGGTTTAAAACACCTTCAAAAAAAAATAGCTAAAAACACCTTTATTGTAATAAGCAACAACGATATTTCGATTGAGAATACAAAACTCTTGCAACAATTGGTGGACTGTTACAAACAGTGTGACAATATTGCATTTATTTCGCCACTTATGCACCTGGATGGTAAACCGGTTCGGAATACTGCCTGGAGAATCCCTAATTTTGCTTACGATATTAAAACTGTAGTAAGTTTTAATGTTGCAAAAGCCAGCGAGGCCGTCTATTATGATCTTCCTTTGCAACAGCAACCAATGCCTGTAGATTGCCTTACCGGTTCTTTTTTTATGGGAAAACTGGAAACATTTGCGCAATTAGACTATTTCGACGAACGTACCTTTTTGTATCAGGAAGAGCGCATTTTAGGACTAAAAGTAAAAGAAGCCGGTCTGAATAATTACCTGGCCTTGAATCTTTATTTTTCCCACGAAGATTCAGCCATCATCAGCAAAGAAATGAATCACTTCTCCCAAATTCAGCATTTATTGCATAGTCGGCTGGTTTTTCATAAGTACCATGCCAACACAAATTTCATATTGCTAACATTTCTAAAACTATTTTACACGCTCTTTCTTTTTGCCAAAAAGGTGCAATTGAAATTTAGAAAACGCATCTAAAATTCGAATTCCTATGAAGAACAGTAAAGGAAGAGATTATTGAATTGAGATTTTATTACTTTTATGGCTCAATATTTAAACATGCCGTATTTTTCATTAATACCTAAAACATAAGCTATTTCTATGAGATTTAATATCGTTAAATATTCCTGTTTCATTCTAACACTACTATTACTGGTACAAGGGAAATCGATGGCCCAGGATTTAAATCCAATGGAGCAAAATGTTTCCGAAATAAAATCGAGCCAGATTTCTGATGCCCAGATGCGTGTTATTATGCAACGTGCCATTGAGGCAGGGCTATCTCCCGACCAAATTGAATCTTTAGCGAGGTCACGCGGAATGGAGGAAAGTGAAATTGAAAAATTCAAAGAACGTGTAGAACGTCTTTACGATAACAAGTTAATGGAGGAAGGCAGTAATGGAATAAAAATAAACACGCGCCCAACTGTGGATTATCCTGAAAGCCTGGAAGAACGACTTCCCCACTCCACAGCAACTAAAGCAAACCCAAATTTTGGTTTTTCTTTATTTAAAAACACCGACCTAACATTCGAGCCAAGCTTTAATGTTTTAACTCCGCGCGATTATTTGATTGGTCCGGGCGACCTGCTAAATATCGATGTGTGGGGAGCCTCGCAACACAGCTACCAGGAAGTTGTTTCAAACGAAGGAAGTATAATTATTTCAAATATTGGTCCTGTATTCTTAAGCGGTATGAGTACCGAAGATGCCGGCAAAAAACTGGAAACAATCCTAAGCCGCATCTACTCCGGACTTAAGGATGGGAAAACCTCGATGAAAGTAACGCTTGGTGCTGTAAGAAGCATTCAAATTAACATTGTAGGTGAAGTAGTTTTACCCGGAACCTATAATATTTCGGCAATGGCAACAGCTTTTAACGCCATGTACATTGCCGGTGGTCCTGCCGAAAACGGTTCATTAAGAGATGTGCAGATAATTCGGAACAACAAAATTGTTGCCCACATCGATTTCTATGAATATCTAATAAATGCGCAGCAATCCAACAACATCCGCTTACAAGATCAGGACATCATTTTTATTCCTCCTTATGAAAGTCGCGTATCGATAAAAGGAGAAGTAAAACGCCCCATGTCTTTCGATATTAAACCCGACGAATCGTTAGAAGACTTAATTGATTTCGCAGGTGGTTTCACAGGAAATGCCTATACTGAACGTGTTAAAATTGTAAGAAAAACAGGTAAGGAAAAACGTATTCTAGATATTGCAGCCGATTATTTAGATGCCATAAGATTGGAAAACGGCGATCAGGTGCAAATCGATGCAGTTTTAAATCGTTTTGAAAACCGGGTGTATATTTCGGGAGCAGTATTTCGCCCGGGCATTTATGCCATCGACAAAACAACCACTTTAAAAGAACTGATAAACAAAGCAGACGGTTTACGTGAAGATGTATTTAAAGACCGGATCTCTGTATTCCGCTTGCAAGAAGATCTTACAAGAGAACATATTGCCGTTGATCTGAATGACTTATTAGCTTCCAATCTTGATTTCACCCTGCAACGTGAAGATTCAATTCATATTCCTTCTATTCATGATTTACGCGAAACACGTACCATACAAATTGAAGGAGCAGTGAAACTCCCGGGCATTTATCCATATTCTGAAAATACAACAGTTGAAGACTTTATTGTTCAGGCCGGAGGATTATTGGAAACGGCTTCAACTGCGAATATTGAAATTGCCAGACGCGTGCAAAACGACACCTCAACGGTTACGTCTGTAAAACTTGCGGATATAATTAAATTCCCAATCGATAAATCATTAGCACTAAGCGACGAAGCATCCAATTTTGTACTAAAGCCTTTCGATCAGGTGTTTATTCGCAAATCTCCTGCCTACATCCCGCAAATGCTGGTAAGTATTAACGGTGAAGTTAATTTCCCCGGAAAATACTCGATAAGCTCGCGCAAGGAGCGAATCTCAGATTTAATAAAAAGGTCGGGCGGTATTACTACAGAAGCCTATATTAACGGTGCCAGCTTAATTCGAAAAAGAACCCCGAACAAAACCCTGACAGACAAAGCCATTAACAACATTACAATGGAAAAAGAATCATCTAACAACATAAATATCATCCGAAACGAACTTGATATCATTGCTGTTGACCTGGCAAATATTCTTTCCAATCCGGGAGGAAAAAGCGATTTGGTTCTGCAGGAAGGAGATTCAATACGCATATTAAAATCGTTACAAACTATAAAGATTAGTGGTTCGGTTTACAATCCAAATGTCGTTCCTTTCGACGAATCGCTAAGTGTGAAGCAGTACCTGGCAAACGCCGGAGGTTTAACAAAAAGATCAAAACCCGGACATATTTATGTAGTTTATGCAAATGGCTCTGTTAGAAAGACTAATAAAACGTTATTTGGTCGAAAATACCCTGAATTACAGGCAGGGGCAGAAATTATTGTTCCAAGTAAAGGCGAACGAAGAAAACTTTCTCAAACAGGTGCCATTTCGTTAGCCGCCTCGCTATCTCTGATTGTTGTTGCTCTGATCAATGGCATGTGATAACGGAAAGTAGCCGTAATAATCAAAGGAATTATTGATCTAACAAATTACTGTAAATTTTCATCTAATCAGAAATGAGCAAGAATACAGCTATCATAAATAAAAAAGATTACCTCGAAATTAAAGATCTGCTGACCAGGTTAAAACAAAACCGCAGAATACTTATAAAATCAGCTGCTATCGCCTTTTTGGCAGGCGTATTTTTTGTGGTTTTCACACCAAAAGTATATAAAACTGAAGTTAGTTTATTAGCTGAATCCAATTCGAACAGCCCGGCAAATGGTTTAATGGGGCAACTCGGAAACATTGCGGGATTAGATGTAGGAGGTTTGATGGGTCTGGATATGAGTGGAAGTACCACGAGTGCCTTAACACCCGACTTATATCCGGAAGTAGTAAAGAGTACAACTTTCCTTATCGATATTTTGCAGGAAAATGTGTACTTACCCAAAGAAGGCCTCACTGTGTCGGTTAGCGAATACCTGCAGGAACATACAAAACCTTCTATTTCGGGATGGCCAGGTTATGCCCTGAGCCTGCTAAAATCAAAGGGCGAAAAAAGAATGATTCCACATAAAAACGAAGGAGAACCCTTAAATCTTTCTCAGGCCGACCTGAATTTGATTAAGGGACTGGCCAATACCATAGAGGTAAATATTATAAAATCGGAAGGTGCAATTACCGGTGGCGACAGTAAAATAATTAAAGTTAGTGTAGCACAACAAGACCCTTATGTTTCAGCATTATTAACCGAAAAAGTGATCGCCAGTTTAAAAGAATACATAATTGATTATCATACCAGTAAAGAGAAAAAAGACCTTGCTTTTATAGAGGCCCGATACCAGGAAGCAAAAGCCCGGTATTTTGAAAAACAGGAAGCATTAGCCGATTACGATGATAGTAATGTAAATGTAATTCTGGCATCTGCAAAATCACGACGCGACAGGTTGGTTACAGAATCCACTTTGGCATCAAATCTCTATAAAAGCTTAGCGCAAAAGCGTGAACAGGCACAAATACTTGTTCAGGATAAAACTCCGGTATTTACGGTATTAGAGCCGGCTAAAGTACCCCAGCAAAAAAGTAAACCCAAAACAATGTTCACAATTATCAGCCTTACACTTATAGGTTTGTTCGCAGGTACTTGTATTGTTCTCTGGAAGGAATTTATCATTTCAAACGATACAAATAAAATAGAATAATTTTACAAAGACAATAGGTTCTTCCTTAATTCCAACAACTTAGGCAAAACAAAAAACGAAGAGAAATAAGGACCTGAACCAATTTAAGACCATTGACAAAATATTAATTCCTGATTAAAATAAACCCATAATACTATCGTTTAAAATCTAATGAAAAAACAAACCCACAGAATAGTAGCTATCCTTCTACTTTTATGTATCGGTCCTCTATCTGGATTATTTGCCCAATCAATTAGTTTGGAGTCGAATACTTTGGCTGGCACAAAAGGCCAGCTGCCATTTTGGCTATGGGCCAACCAGCTTGGACAATTCGATAAAAACAGCAGTACTGTACAAAACTTCAGTTTTAATGCTTTTCATAAACAACAAATTGGAAGTTCTGATTTTAGCTATCAAGTAGGTGTTGATCTTGATCTGCTACTGGCCGACGAAAACGACATTCGATTTACACAACTTTTTGGTGGACTTAGTTGGAAATTTCTGCAATTGCAGATCGGAGCCTTTCCCGAAGAAGAAGTTTATGCCGGACTATCGACCACCAACGGCAACCTGGCAGCCTCGCGTAATGCGCGTCCTCATCCAAAAATCAGAGCAGGTTTTAACCGATTTGTTCCTGTATTTACAAACTGGTTCTTCATCAATGGTTTTTATGAAGAAGGCTTACTAAATGACAATCGCTATGTAGAAGATACTCATTTACACCGGGGTGCTCTGTACTTTCGCTTTGGTCAACCAAAATCGATTGAGGTAACTGCAGGAATTGAACATTTTGTAATGTGGTGGGGAACACATCCTGTATACGGTGAATTTCCGGGTTGGGAATCATACTTCAAATATGTAACAGCCAGTGCAGGTGGCAAAAACGTCATAGAAGAAGAACAGCAAAATGCCATGGGGAACAGTTACGGGGTTTATCAGCTTGAGTTTAGCAAAGCCTGGGATAAACTGAATGCTACACTTTATATTAGCCATCCTTATGAAGATCACTCCGGCATGGAATGGCTTAATTATGCTGATAACCTGATTGGTGTACACCTTGATTTTAACAAAAAACAAGCTCATTTAAAAAATATCGTGCTCGAATATTTCCATACCAAAAATCAAAGTGGAGCGTACCTCTTCGGTGAGGCTCCCGACGAAAACGGGCATGGTCGGGGTATTGACAATTATTTTAATCATGGGATATATCTTTCAGGAGCCACTTATGACAAGTTCGCAATGGTGAGTCCACTGTTTGCCCCGGTTATTATCGCAGATGGAACAAGCAGAGGTTTTGAAAGTTCACGTTTTACAGGATTTCATATTGGTGCCGATGGTTTATTCGCTGAAGATTGGCACTGGAAAGGCTTACTGACATATTCCAACCACTTCGGGCTGCATGACGGACATGGAGGATCAACCTACGATCCATCGCGACAACAATTATCAGTTCTGGGGGAGTTTACCTGGCAACCACAAACGCAAAAGTTCAGTATTTCAGCATCTGTTGCTGCCGACCATGGAAGTCTTTTTGATTATGGAAATATCACAACACGACTGGGCACAATGCTTTCATTCAGGTATCGCCTCTAAATAAAAATTTGGTCCCATATATTTCACAATACATTATAAACCAATCCATAATAAAATTTTGTAAATAAAGATATTTGTGAAAATTTTAATCTTTTTGCGAACAAATATTATTATTCTAATTAAAATTAATTAATTTTAACGTCGCGAAAGACATCGTAACTAATTAATAATACGTATCTATTCATATTTAAAAGACCTATAAAACACAAGCAACATCACACTATTTCGTCATGGAAATAATCTTAATCCTATCCGCTCTTATTCTTGGTTTTCTGTTAGTTATAATAGCAGTACCACCAATCATTCGTATAGCGAAAGCCAAACATTTATTTGAGCCTTTTGAAGAAAGAAAAGTTCACACACAGGTTGTTCCCCCTTTGGGAGGAGTTGCCATTTTTATTGGTTTTACCATCAGTGCGATATTTGCAACTGACGGTTTAGCATTTGATTCACTTAAATATATTATAGCCGCAGTAATTTTCATGTTCTTCGTGGGGCTAAAAGATGACCTTATCATTCTCTCTGCGCGTAAAAAATTAGTCATCCAAATCACTACGGCAATATTACTCATAACCTTTACAGATATCCATTTCACTAATTTACATGGAGTACTTGGAGAATACAATATAGGAACTTTAACAAGTTTTTCTCTTTCACTTTTTGTAATGATAGTTATCATAAACGCCTTTAATCTCATTGATGGGGTTGATGGACTCGCATCCGGATTAGGAATGGTAGCTTCATTTGTTCTGGGAACATGGTTCTATTTAAGTGAAAATTATCCATTAGCAATAATGGCATTTGCACTGGTAGGAAGCCTGGCTGGCTTTTTCCTTTATAATGTTTTTGGAACCAAAAACAAACTATTTATGGGAGATACGGGTTCGCTAATAATTGGATTACTCATTTCGGTAATGATTATTTCTTTTAACGAACTAAATATAACAGCACAGGAGCCTTATCGTATAGGAGGAGCGCCTGCTGTATCTTTTGCCATAATAATTATTCCCCTTATTGATACCCTCAGGGTTATGACCATACGAATAGCACAACGACGCTCACCATTTTCTCCTGATAAAAACCATATCCACCATCGCTTACTAACGTTACTTCATTCGCACTTAAAAGTAACATTAACAATTTTGGCAGGCAATATTGTGTTAATTGCAATTGCACTTGGCCTTAACCACTGGCGGCTTAATGTAAACCTTCAGTTTGTTATTATTTTCCTTATTGGACTTGGATTCTCGTTGGTACCATCTTATGTGTTGCGCACAAAAACATCGAAAAAAGCATATTCTTCGTAGCGAATTGTCTTAAGTTTTCTAATAAGCTTAATGATCATCAGTGTTTTCAAAAAGTTGTTTGCAATTTGAAAGTAATCTGAACAGTACTTGTCAACTCAAGGAAAAGATCCTAAATAACTTTCTACTCCCATTTCTTTGACCGTCAAGATTATGCAGTACTTACACTAATTTCGTCCCTCCTATTCACTCTCTATTACTACTCCAAGAATATATCTTCACCAGAGCCATCTCCACACTCCTTTCTCCTTTTTTTCATAGCCTCAATCTCTCAGGTTTTTACCATTCATCTCCTTACACTCATTTGCTGCATAACACTTTTATTTCTGATTAATAACATTTTATGGGCAAAGCATTTTATGTAAATTTATATTAAACCATAAAATTTACTGCCATGCCTAAAATTCGTAGAATTGACGCCCTCAACTACCACAAAAAACATCGTCCCGGGAAAATAGAGGTTGTTCCAACCAAACCACATAATACCCAATACGATCTTTCACTGGCTTACACGCCGGGGGTTGCGCAACCATGCCTTGAAATTGAAAAAGACAAGGACTGTGCCTATAAATACACCGCCAAAGGTAACCTTGTTGCAGTGATATCAAACGGAACGGCTGTTTTGGGACTTGGAGATATTGGGCCGGAAGCCGGGAAGCCGGTAATGGAGGGAAAAGGCCTGTTATTTAAAATTTTTGCCGACGTAGATGTTTTCGACATTGAGGTGGAAGAAAAAGATCCTGATAAACTGATTGAAGTTGTAAAGGCAATTGCACCAACTTTTGGAGGCATAAACCTTGAGGATATAAAAGCTCCGGAATGTTTTAAAATAGAAGAAACGCTTCGGAAACAACTCAATATTCCAGTCTTTCACGACGACCAACATGGAACCGCTATCATTTCTGCCGCCGCACTTCTAAATGCATTGGAGCTAAATAAGAAGCTAATTGAAGATATCCAGGTGGTGGTAAGTGGTGCCGGAGCTGCAGCCATATCATGTGCAAAGTTGTACATCAGCATGGGCGTTGAACCCGAAAACATAGTAATGATCGATAGCAAGGGTGTGATAAATCAGGAACGTATCGACCTGAATGAGATCAAACAACAATTTATTACTAAACGAAAAATCAATACACTGGAAGAGGCGATGAAAGACGCTGACGTGTTTCTCGGCCTATCTGTTGCCGATGTAGTCAACAAAAAAATGATCAAATCGATGGCTAAAAATCCGATCGTTTTTGCCATGGCCAATCCCAATCCGGAAATCTCTTATGAAGATGCCACATCAGCACGAAAGGACATAATCATGGCCACAGGACGTAGTGATTACCCTAATCAAATTAACAATGTTCTGGGATTCCCCTTTATTTTCAGAGGAGCGCTGGATGTGCGGGCAACCACGATTAACGAAGAAATGAAAATTGCGGCATCAAAAGCATTGTCAAAACTGGCAAAAGAATATGTGCCGGAAATGGTGGCCAAAGCCTACAACATGAAAAACATTGTATTTGGTAAAGATTATATCATTCCTAAACCGCTCGATCCGCGATTGATAACCACTGTTTCTTCTGCAGTGGCTCATGCCGCAATGGAAACCGGCGTGGCCCGCAAACCAATAAAAAGCTGGACAGCTTACGAGCGTGAGCTCACCGAACGCCTGGGAATCGACAACCGTCTGATAATGGCTATTCGCACCAAGGCAAAACAAGATCCAAAACGTATTGTATTTGCTGAAGCCAACAGTTTCCGTATTCTTAAGGCTGTTCAGTTTGTGATTCGCGAGGGAATCGCCAAACCTATTCTGTTGGGGAACAAAGAGAAGATTCAGTTGCTGATAAAAGAAAACCAGCTGGATATCGACAATGTTCCCATCATCGATCTTTACGAATCGGTAAGCGACGAAAAACGTCATCACTTTGCAAAAATCCTTTACGAAAAACGCAAACGCAAAGGAATGACTTACAACGAAGCGGTAGAAAAAATGTACAACCGCGACTACTATGGTTCGATGATGGTGGAAACAGGTGAAGCAGATGCTTTTATTTCAGGATTTTCCAGAAAATACTCCTCTACCATTCGCCCTGCTTTGCAAGTAATTGGAGTTAAGAAGGATTATAACCACATTGCTGGAATGTATATCCTGCTTACTAAAAGCGGCCCGTTGTTCCTTGCTGATACAACGGTGAATATGAATCCTTCGGCACAAACACTTGCCGACACCACATTACTTACCGCAACCGAAGTTCGTAAGTTTAATATCGAACCGCGTATTGCCCTCCTTTCCTACTCCAACTTTGGAGCCTACAAAGGAGAAGGAAGTCCGATAAGAGTAAAAGAGGCTGTGCAGAAGCTGCATGAGAGCAATCCGGAATTGATAGTAGACGGAGAAATGCAGGCCAACTACGCCTTGAACGGCAAGTTGAGGTATTCACGCTATCCGTTTAATAAACTCGGAGACCAAGATGCGAATACACTGATTTTCCCAAACCTGAGCTCGGGAAATATTACCTACAAAATTTTACAGGCACTAGGTCCTTACGAGGCAATCGGTCCAATTTTGATGGGAATGAAAAAGCCCATTCATATTTTACAGCGCGACAGCACTGTTCGCGAGATCATCAACATGACGGCCATTGCAGTTATCGATGCACAAGACAGTAGTTCTGAGTAAAAACTCTGAATTAATAATAGAAATGCCGGAGTTCGATAATGAGCTCCGGCATTTCTATTTTGATGACTTACGAATGTCTTTTTGGGCTAAAATCCCACTCCAAATCCAATACTGAAATAGGGCTCCCAATCTTTGTAAGGTGAATTTTCGTGGTTTAACACATCAAATAAAACCTGAGCATTCAACCATGTATTTTTTGAAATGGGCTGACTGTATCCACCTCCAACATAAAACATTGGGGCTAATTTTCGCTCATCGTCACCATCTGAATAAAACCATTTATAACTCATCAACGAAAACTCAGTATGTGTATACAAACGTGGTGTTACTCGGTACCGACTAAATATACTTGCTCCGTAATTCGAACCATTCTGATCTTCTATGTAGCGGCTGTCGCTAATGTATTCGTACGACACCTGTGTCCCCACCGACAATTTTGGAGTAAGTTTATAAGCAACCAAAGGCTGAGCACCAAGCACACTATAATTTTTACTAAAATTCATGGTAACATAACCTCCATAATAAACTCGGCTTTTGTCGAGTTGAGGTTTGGGCAAAGTTGTTTCTTCCGGTTGGTCAACCGTTGTTGTATCCTGCACTTGAGCAAATCCGGATACCGTGAAGAAGATAAGTACAACAAGTAAAAGTGAGATTCTCATTGTTTGTATTTTTAATATTATGAGAATAAGATACACATAATTTATGTTTCGTAGCAACAATTTCAGCAACGAAAACGCGTGAAAAAACATCTGAACACAAAAAATTGCTTTCTCGTATCACATTTTCAAATTCAACACTATTTTTGCTTTTATGAACATCGATAAATATCCATCGCGATTACTGGAAGCCGCTGTTAACGAATTCTCTAAACTGCCCGGTATAGGACGAAAAAGTGCTTTGCGCCTGGTTTTACACCTTTTGCGGCAAGACAAAGAAGAAGTTAATGCTTTTGGCAACAGCTTAATACAACTACGTAACGAAATAAAACATTGTAAAATTTGCCATAACATTTCGGATAGCGACACTTGCCAGATTTGTTCCAATCCATCACGTAACGACAGTATAATATGTGTGGTGGAGAATATCCGCGATGTAATGTCGGTTGAAAATACCCACCAGTTTAACGGACTTTACCATGTGCTTGGAGGAATAATTTCGCCGATGGATGGGATTGGCCCGGCAGAACTGGAAATCGATTCGCTGCTTGAACGGGTAGATTCAGGAGAAGTTATAGAAATTATCCTGGCGCTTTCCACAACTATGGAAGGCGACACCACCAACTTTTACATCTACCGAAAATTGAAAGACAAGAATGTTAAAATCTCTACACTAGCCCGAGGTGTTTCCATTGGTGACGAGCTGGAATACACCGACGAGATTACTCTTGGCCGTTCTTTAATGAACCGCGTACCATTCGAAAGTTCACTCGGGAAATAAATCTCACTTCAGAGAGCCGGATTTTTTTGTTATGAAAAGGAAACCTTACATTTGAGAATCGTTATTAAGCAACTATAAAAGTCGTTTTCGAAAGCGGTCTGATATACAGAACAAATCATCTTGAAAACGCCAGCTCTGAAAAATGGATATTTCAATTGTTATTGTTAACTACAACGTAAAGCATTTTCTGGAACAATGCCTCCACTCTGTTGAGAAGGCTTTGCAGAATGTGCAAGGCGAAGTTTTTGTTGTTGATAATAATTCAGTTGATGGCTCTGCACAGTTGATCAATGAAAAGTTTCCAAATGTTACTTTCATTCAAAATACAGAGAATGTAGGTTTTTCAAGGGCCAACAACCAGGCCATTCAGCAGGCAAAAGGGAAATATGTTTTGTTGTTGAATCCTGACACCGTTGTTGAGGAAGATACTTTAAAAAAGGTGCTTTCTTTTATGGAAGCGCATCCCGATGCCGGTGGTCTTGGTGTAAAAATGATCGATGGAAAAGGCGTTTTTCTACCGGAATCAAAACGGGGATTACCAACACCGTGGATTGCCTTTTATAAAATGTTTGGTCTTTCCAGGCTTTTCCCAAAATCACGAAGATTCGGAAAATATCATCTCTCCTACCTGGATAAGGATCAAGTTCATGAAATTGATGTACTGGCTGGTGCTTTTATGCTGCTTCGTAAATCGGCACTCGATAAAGTAGGGCTACTGGATGAAACCTTTTTTATGTACGGCGAAGACATCGATCTTTCTTATCGCATTCAAAAAGCTGGTTATAAAAATTATTACTACCCCGAAACGACCATAATCCATTATAAAGGTGAAAGCACAAAAAAAGGCTCGCTGAATTATGTAAAGGTATTTTACAACGCCATGGTAATCTTTGCCCGCAAACATTTTTCGGGAAGTAAAGCAAGTGTTTTTGCGCTGTTAATTAACCTGGCCATTTATTTCAGGGCTATGTTATCAGCATCAAAACGCGTACTGCAAAAATTCTATACTCCTGTTGTTGATGCTTTATTTATTTTCGCCGGATTCTGGCTAATCACTCCGTCGTGGGAGCAATTCCGGTTTCATCAGCCCAATTATTACCCGCCGGAATATATACAATATGTAGTACCAGGTTACTGCTTATTTTTTCTGTTTGGCATCCTGTTTTCGGGAGGATATAAAAAGCCCGTGAGCATTTATAAAGTAGGCCGGGGAATTCTTTGGGGATTGATTTCGCTACTACTGGCCTATTCGCTGGTTGATGAAAAATACCGTTTTTCGCGCGCATTAATTTTGTTGGGTACAGCGTGGTCAGGTATTATTCTGATTGCCTACCGTTTGTTGGGACACTGGCTAAAACTTAGCGATTTCAGACTGAACTCGCAGCGTACCCGAAAAATTGCCATTGTTGGACATTCAAAGGAAGCACGCCGAGTTCAACAAATTTTGGAAGAAACCCGTATCAGATCGCAAATGGCAGGTTTTATAGCGCTCGACAGCAGCGATAAAGGTCAAAATTACATGGGAGAATTGAGTCGGCTGGAAGAGATCATTCGGATAAACCGCATTGATGAAATTATTTTTTGTGCCGAGAACATTAGTTCTGCTGAGATTATTAAAGCAATGCTTGATTTAAGCCGTCTGGATATCGATTACAAAATTGCACCGCCTGAAAGTGCAAGCATAATTGGAAGTAATTCTATTCATTCTGCCGGCGACCTTTACGTGGTGAATCTGAATGCCATTTCAAAATCAGGTAACAAACGTAAAAAACGAATACTTGATCTGTTTGCTGCACTTTTGATTTTATGTCTGAGTCCGGTTTTAATCTGGTTCACAGCAAATAAGGGAAACTTCATAAAAAATATTTTCCGGGTGATTGCAGGGAAAAAATCCTGGATCGGATACATTCCGGGCGTTGATGAAGATAGCAACCTTCCGGCCATAAAAGATGGGGTTTTAACACCTGGCGACCAATTTCCGGGATTACCATTGGATAAAGAAAAATCGGTTCAGCTAAACCGATTATATGCAAAAGATTACAACTTGCTATCGGATATTGAGCTTTTGCTAAAAGGCTGGAAACACCTTGACCGATAAACATTAAAAACAAAGAAGATGAAGGAAAAGCTAAGCTTTGGAAAAGTTATACTCCGCCCCCTTGAACCGGAAGACATTGAGCTGTTGTATCAATGGGAAAACAATACCGAAATTTGGGAAGTAAGCAATACCAAAACTCCTTTCTCGAAACACATTCTTGCGCAGTACCTTCTGGAGTCGGTAAAAGATATTTACGAGACCAAACAGCTTCGTCTGGTAATTGAAACAGCGGAGAAGAAACCTGTTGGAGCTATTGATTTATTTGATTTTGAGCCCTTTCATATGCGAGCCGGAATTGGTATCCTTATTCACAAAAGCGATGACCGCAAAAAAGGGTACGCGAGCGATGCGCTCCATGCATTATCCAGTTATGCATTTGAAATTCTGGGATTAAGACAGTTGTACGCCAACATTACTTCCGACAATTGGGGAAGCATACAATTATTCGAAAAATCGGGATTTACACGCAGCGGAATCAAAAAAGACTGGATCAAAACTTTCTCCGGATGGAAAGATGAGCTGTTTTATCAGAAATTTTTGGGATAAAATGAGTTAAGCCAACAATCATTACTGCCCAAAAGTTGGAATCTCTTTCAAAAAAGAATAGCTGTTCTTTTCGTAGTCGATCTCGCAGGCAAAATGCTGCATTCCATTCGACACCACTACCCTTTCAACGCGTAAAGTCATGTTATAGCGCACCACCTGATCAAAAGCATTCTGTGTGATTTTTACATTAGGCGCTTTAAACTCGGCAATCAAGTGTGGATTTCCGTTGCGTTGATAAACAAGCAAATCAAAACGACGTTGTTGCAGGTTTACTTTTATCTGTTTCTCCACAGCCATTAAATTCTGTGGGTAGCTCTTTTCCTGTATCAAATATTGAATAAAATTCTGACGCACCCACTCCTCCGGTGTCAGCACCACAAATTTCTTCCGTATCGAATCAAATATCAGCGTTTTTGTATTTTCTGTTTTTGTTCGGAAAGCATATTCCGGC
Organism: uncultured Draconibacterium sp.; assembly: GCF_963677575.1. Taxonomy (NCBI): domain Bacteria; kingdom Pseudomonadati; phylum Bacteroidota; class Bacteroidia; order Marinilabiliales; family Prolixibacteraceae; genus Draconibacterium; species uncultured Draconibacterium sp. The sequence goes on along the minus strand of NZ_OY782038.1, from coordinate 5,482,470 downwards.
AAATTCAGTTTGTACATAATCTTGTCAATTACTTATTAACTCAACTTGGCTGGCGAGCTCTAAAAATGTACATTTGTGTTCGCCTTAAAACCAAAAGTATTCCTATTTGTTCAAAGGTAGAATAATTCAGCTTATGAAGACGAAAAAAGAAATTGTTGACAACTGGTTGCCGCGATATACCGGCAAAAAGCTCGATGAAATTGGCAGGTATATTTTGCTCACCAATTTTCAGGATTACGTAGAACGATTTGCACGCAAATTTGAGGTTCCGGTTGAAGGAACCGACAAAAACATGCCTAGTGCAACTGCCGAAGGTATTACTATGATCAACTTTGGAATGGGAAGTCCAAACGCAGCCACAGTAATGGATTTACTAAGTGCAATACACCCAAAAGCTGTTTTGTTCCTCGGTAAATGTGGCGGTTTAAAAAAGAAAAATCAACTGGGAGATTTTATTCTGCCAATTGCAGCTATCCGTAGCGACGGAACATCAGCTGATTACCTGCCACCGGAAGTTCCGGCTCTTCCTGCTTTTAACCTCCAGCGCGCCGTTTCCCACATTCTTCGGAATTCGGAGCAGGATTACTGGACAGGTGTTGTGTTTACAACGAACCGCCGGGTGTGGGAATACGACGATCGGTTTAAAAAATACCTCAAAAAAACACGGGCAATGGCTGTTGATATGGAAACAGCAACACTTTTTACCGTTGGTTTTGCCAACCAAATACCTACCGGCGTTTTGTTATTGGTTTCTGATCAGCCCATGATTTCGACCGGTGTAAAAACCGACAAAAGCGATCAATATGTTTCTTCCTCGTATGTAGAAAGACATATACAGGCCGGTATCGATGCGTTGCTGGAAATTAAGAACCACGGACTATCTGTAAAACACTTACGATTTTAAAATGGAGTATAGCGACATACTGCACAATTTGAAAAAAGGCATTTACCACCCTATTTATTTGCTTCAGGGTGAAGAGGCATATTTTATTGATGAGCTATCGGATTACATTGAAGACAATGTGCTTACTGATGCTGAGAAAGGATTTAATCAAACCATATTTTATGGCAAAGACTCTGATCCGGTTACCATTGTAGAAGCATCGTTGCGTTTTCCGATGATGGCCAGCAAGCAGGTGATTATTGTGAAAGAAGCACAAAGTCTGAGCAAAATTGACACGCTGACATCGTATGCAGAAAAGCCACTGGCATCAACCATTTTGGTATTGGCTTACAAATACAAAAACCTCGATTCGAGAACAAAACTGGCCAAAGCCATAAAAAAGAATGGCGTACTTTTTACCTCGAAAAAACTTTACGAGAACAAAATTCCGGGTTGGATTGATGGCTTTTTGAAACGTCATAATTACACCATAACGCCGCAAGCTGCTCTGCTGCTGACTTCGTATTTGGGAACGGATTTAAGCAAAATTGCCAATGAACTAAATAAACTGGTAATTGCCGTTAAAGACACGACAAAAATCACACCCGATCATATTGAAAAAAATATCGGCCTGAGCAAAGAATTTAACATTCTTGAACTTCAGAATGCATTGGGCGAAAAGAATGTACTTAAAGCCAATCGGATAATTAATTATTTTGGTTCTAATCCAACGTTGAATCCGATACAGAAAACTGTGGCCGGTTTGTATTTCTATTTTTCGAAACTGTTTACCTATCATTTTCTTAAAAATAAATCGGAACGAAATGTTGCTGCCGAACTTCGCGTTCATCCTTTCTTTGTAAAAGATTATGTGTCGGCAGCCAAGCGCTACTCTCCTACCAAGCTGTACGAAATAATGGGTATTTTGCGCGAATACGACATGAAAAGTAAAGGGTTCAACGTATCAACAATGGTTGAAACAGGAGACCTGCAAAAGGAAATGATCTATAAAATTTTACACTAATGATAGTTTGGTTTATCATCGGCGTAACTGCCGTAATTTCATACATTGCCTTTCAAAACCGCGAATTATCGGCAAAGCTACAATTTAATGCAGTGCAAATTATTCACCGCAAAGAATACTACCGATTGGTAAGCCACGCCTTTATTCATGCCAACTGGTCGCATTTGGGTGTAAACATGCTGGTGCTTTATTTTTTCGGACGAAATACCGTGGTCTACTTTGGTTATTATTTTGGCAACAAAGCAACAGCCTACTTTTTGCTCCTCTATTTTGGCGGCATTCTGGCTTCCAATATCTGGAGTCTGATAAAACATAAAAACAACTATTACTACAATGCAGTTGGCGCTTCAGGTGCTGTTTCGGCAGTACTATTTGCCACGATATTTTTCCAGCCATGGGAGCCTTTGTATTTATTTGCGGTGCTTCCCATTCCCGGAATTCTGTTTGCCGCCGGCTACCTTTTTTACTCGTATCAAATGAGTAAACGGAAGACGGACAATGTAGCTCACGATGCCCACTTTTTGGGAGCCGTTTTTGGGTTCATTTTTCCGATTTTACTGAAGCCGGATTTATTCACCCGCTTTATCGACAATCTGTTTTCGTTCCTGTAACTTATGGCTTACCTGCTTGTAAATAAGCAAATTTTAAAAGAAGCAGAAACCAACCTTACACCATTTCTGTTAAACACACCCGATGTGTATAAACACTGCCTCTGGTTTGGTTTTGGAGGAATTCCGCTGCTCGATGAAAACCTAGACATCCTGGAATTTGAATTAAAAACTCTTGGGCATAATGTTCCCGGTCTGTTTAAAAACCGCAGAGAACTATTCAGGCTACTAAAACGGATGCTCAATAAAAACCGTTTTTACAGGACAGGGCTCATCACTTTTCATTTTTTTATTGCTGAAGAAAAAATTGACTACCTGATTACCTCCAGGGCTTTTGAGGAATTCGATTTTCAAATGAATGAGCAAGGATTGCTCATCAGTATTTCTGATTCGAAATTGTTAAGTCACTCGCACAACAACAACTCTCGACTTGGAAAAGCGACATTCTGGAAACATGTCAGTGCCGAAATTACGGAGAACACCAATCGGGCAGCTGTAATTTTAAATGAAAAGGATGTTATTTGTGAAGGCATCGCTGCCAATGTTTTTATGATGAAGGATAATATTCTGTTTACGCCAACAATAAACACGGGTTGCTATACGGATGTAATTCGCCCCGAAATTATTCGACTGGCAATCGATTTGAATATGAAAGTTGTAGAGGCAAATGACCTGGAATCAAAACATCTGCTGCAGATGGATGAGATATTCTTTGCTTCCGAAATACAGGGCATCCAGTGGGTTTTAGGATTTGAAAACCGTAGGTACGTGCACCAATACACCGACCGTATTTATGCTGCGCTAAATAAGTTTTTAGAAAGTAAAACTGAAAATCAGAAATGAAAAGCACCTAGTTAACTAATTAAGTGCAGGATTCTCAGGGAAATTCTCCCAAACCGAATAACGATTTCCGGCCTTTTTCACAAAATCGAACCACGAAGATTCACTCAAATCTTTCATTACTTCGTTTTGCTCAACATCGGTTACCAGCCACGAATCTTCTTTTAGTTCATCTTCCAGCTGACCACCATCCCAACCCGAATAACCAAGGAAAAACCGGATATCTGAAGAATTTATCTTTCCGCTTCGAATGTCTCGTTTCAATACTTCAAAATCGCCCCCCCAATAAAGGTCGCCCATTACATGAATACTACCTGGAAGTTTATCGCCAAGTTTATGGATAAAATACACCGAATCAGTAGAAACAGGTCCTCCGAGATAAACATCAGCATTAAAATCAGGGAAATCGGGGAATGCATCCTGAACCGGAAAATCAACCTTTTTATTCAGAATAAACCCCACCGCGCCTTTTTTGCTGTAAGCAACCAAAAATACCACAGAACGATTGAAATAATTGCCGGACAAAAATGGTTCAGCAATCAAAATACGCCCTTTTTGTGGTGCAATATTGTTTGATTTTATTTTGAATATGTCAAGATTCTCATTCATTGTAAAAGCAATATAAGAAATTTATGCAGGCTATCAAATAGCTGTTTATCTTACACTACTTTGTAACGGATTTATTAACAGAATGTTCTAGTTTAGGGAAATTATTGTTTACCAAAAAGCTTTTCTATTCTTCTTCAACAATAATAAAAACATCTTCGTCGGGTTTCGACATCTGGTATTGTTCGCGGGCAAATTTTTCGAGTTCTTCTTTTCCTTTATTCAGGTCTTGAAGCTTTTGCCTGTCGGAGGCAATTCGTTCCTGGTAATATTCTTTTTGTTGTTTCAACTCGTTTAGTTGACGCTTACTTTTTACATGAGAAACAATGCTATTCTCATCAGAAAATATAATCCAGATTGCAAAAAAAACAGCGGTAATGACAAATTTATTACCTATACGTTTAAAAATACCGGATTTGAATATTTCCTTTTTCATGTTCCTCAGATGTTGTTACAAAAGTAGAATCTTTCGTGATCAAAAAAAAGAGGAATCGAACAATTCCGACTCCTCTTTTTCAACAGTATAACCTTAATATTTATTCATTATCCGGTTGAAAGTTCGGATAAGTATAATCTACAGGAGGTACGAAGTTTTCTTTAATGGTACGGATTGCAGTCCAACGAAGCATGTTAAAGATAGAACCTGCTTTATCGTCAGTACCCGAACCACGAGCGCCACCAAATGGCTGCTGACCGACAACAGCACCTGTTGGCTTGTCGTTAATATAGAAGTTACCGGCTGAGTTTTCCAGACGTTTGGCAATCTTCTCGATATTGTAACGGCTTTGCGAGAATACAGCACCTGTAAGTGCGTAAATCGAAGTTTTATCAACCAAGTCAAGTGTTGCATCCATGTCTTCGTCTTCGTAAACAAAAACAGTAAGAACAGGACCAAACAACTCTTCCTGCATTGTTATGTAATCTGGTTTTTTAGCCAAAATTACTGTTGGCTCAATAAAATAACCAACTGATTTATCGCAGTTTCCGCCAAAGATAACTTCAGCATCTTCGTCTTCTTTTGCACGGTCGATAAAACCTTTCAGTTTATCAAACGACGATTCGTCGATAACCGCATTCACGAAGTTAGTGAAATCTTCAACCGGCCCCATTTTTACAGTAGCCAGCTCAGCGCCTAAAATTTCTTTTACTTCAGGCCAGATACTTGCAGGCACGTAACATCTTGAAGCTGCAGAACATTTCTGTCCCTGGTATTCGAAAGCACCACGCAACATGGCAATTGCCAATTCGCGTTTTTTAGCGGTAGGATCAGCAAAAATGAAGTCTTTACCACCAGTCTCTCCAACGATACGTGGGTATGATTTGTATTTGTAAATGTTTTCGCCAATAGTTTTCCAAATGCTTTGGAATACTGCAGTTGAACCTGTGAAGTGAATTCCGGCAAACTCAGGGTGAGTAAGCACAGTATCGGCAGCAACAGGACCAGAAGCATAAACCAGGTTGATAACACCATCAGGTAAACCGGCCTCTTTGAAGATCTCCATGATTACACCAGCTGAATAAACAGCAGTTTTCGATGGTTTCCAAACGGCAACGTTACCCATCATAGCAGGTGCCGCAGGAAGGTTTCCGGCGATTGATGTAAAGTTGAATGGAGTTAAGGCATAAATAAATCCTTCCAACGGACGGTATTCGTTGTAGTTCCAGATACCTTTTGCCGATTCAGGCTGGATTTTGTAAATCTCAGTCATTACCTGAACGCCAAAACGTAAGAAATCAGCGAACTCACAAGCTGCATCAATTTCTGCCTGAAAAGCATTTTTTGATTGTCCCAACATCGATGCAGCATTAATTTTTGCACGATATGGACCTGCCAAAAGATCAGCTGCTTTCAGGAAAATTGAAGCGCGGTGTTGCCATGACAAGTTTGCCCATTCTTCTCTGGCTTCCAAAGCAGCATCAATAGCCATTTCAACGTGACTTGCATCACCCTGGTTATAATGACCTAAAGTATGTGCAATTTCGTGAGGTGGGAACATTCTAACTTTTCTGTCGGTATAAACTTCTTTTCCACCAATAATCATTGGCTGATCGAGTTCTTCCGAACGTAACTCCTGCAATTTAGTCTGCAGCTCTGCTCTTTCCGGAGATCCCGGAGCATAACTTAAAACCGGCTCGTTTTTAGCAACCGGAACGTTGTAATTTCCTTTTGGCATAATTCTACAATATTTATCGTTTATTAATTCTTCAAATCAGTTTATGCAAAACTAAAAAATCGCATTCTCTCAAAGCATAACAAAAATCATAATCGGAAAAAACAGAACAAACCAACTTTCTTATATCCAAACATTTAGGAAAAAAAGGCTAAAAACAAAACAAAAATCAGGTTTTCAAATTCCCATTTTGACAAAATTTCCCTTAAAAATCGTTTGTTTTGGCGAGACGTACCTGTTTTTTAATATTTTTACATTATTGTTAAATGAGGATTTATAAAATATTAGCAGAAAGATTCTGGGCTGCTAAATCTGATAATGAAAAAAGGCAGCTTTTTCAGCTTCTATTGTTTTGGGGAGTTGGAGGCATACTGTCTCTATTTTTATCCATTCGTGAAATATTACTTTCGGAACCCAAAAGTGACTTGGTAGGTTATCTTCTTCTTCTGTCGGTTTCAATTTTAGCCATTGTTTGCACTTTTAATGCAAAAAAGAATTGTGCCACCAATGTTATTTTTTCGTTACCCGTTTTTATATACGCCTTTTACATCTCAGATTTAACACAGCATGCACCATTAATCGAAACAGTACACCTTTCGGTGTGGTGGCTAATGACCGGGCTGGTTTTTCTGTACTACTTCTCGATGATGGAAGTTCGGGTTGTAGTTTACTTTTTTGTGTCGTTGGCACTAATTTGTTATCAATTGCTTTTAGCCGGCCATTTAAGTGACGCATTTAGTTATTTCGATCCTTTTGCCAGCAACCCGATTTTAATATTCACAGCCTTTTTCCTGGTGACGTTCTATCTCCGGAGAAAACTGATTACCAACATCGAGGTTTTAACCGAAGAAATCGACACGAAAAATGAAGCGATTAACCGTGTTTTGCAAAACTCATCGTTTCTTATTTCACGACTGCGTGCTGTACGAGACGAAGACGGAAATATAACCAACCTGGTAGTTGAGAAAATAAACAATGCATTTGAAGCGGCTTTTAAACGCAACTTGTATGAAGTTCAGGAACAGGAAGCCGAATATGTGTTCGACCTTATTTTTAAAGGCCGGTTCGATGTAAACAAAACGGTACTTTTCAATAAAAAAAGTGTTACTGAGTTTTATGCCAACAACCTCGACAAGTGGTACAAAATTCATGTATTAAATCCTTCGTATAATTCGTACTACCTGGTTTTTGAAAATATAACAAAAACCAAAAAGCAGATTGCAGACTTAGAAGCCAGCAAACGACGCTACAAAGTACTGTTGGAAGCTATTCCTGATATTTTCTTTGTAATTGATAAGGATGGTATTTACGAGGACTTTGTTATTAAAGAAGGCGACCTTTTTAAAATTGAAGACTCGAATATTATTGGCAGCTCTATTTTTAACGCCGGTTTCCCGGATAAAATGGCCAATAAGATTTATTCCTGTATTCAGCACTGTATTAAAAACGATTCGATTGAAAGTATCGAATACTCGTTAAATACGCCCAACGGAACTTTTATGTTCGAAATGCGCTTGGCAAAACTAAATGCCAACGCTGTAATTTCTGTGGCGCGCGACATCACCAAACGCAAAACAGCAGAATTCGGTTTGGAAAAAGCGCTCGTAAAAGCAGAAGAATCAGATCGTTTAAAATCAGCTTTCCTGGCCAACTTGTCACACGAGATTCGCACACCGATGAACATTATCTCGAACTTTACTCGCATGTTGGCCGACGATTCGCTCGACGGTTTGGAACGCCTGCAACTTACCGATGCCATTACACAAAACGGTCAGCAGTTGCTAAATATGATCGACAACACAGTACACCTTGCAAAAATTGAAACTGAAAATATTCCTGTAAACACCTCTTTTAATAAAATTAATCCGCTACTTCGCGACATTTATAATGCCTACTTTGCCGAACTTCCCGATAGCAAGGATATTCGTATCAGTCTAAAAACAGATGTTGCCACTCCGGAATTCGGCTTTTCAACCGATCCTCAGCTGCTAAAAGAAGTAATGACGATTTTGGTTGACAACGCCGTAAAATACACTTTAACCGGCCAGGTAACTTTCGGTTTTGAAATGGTACGGAACGACTTTATAAAATTCTATGTTGCAGATACCGGAATTGGTATTCCTGAGGAAGATTACGAACACATCTTTAGTCGTTTTTATCGTGTGCAGAATTCCATAAACCAGTCTACTTCAGGTTCAGGAATTGGATTGCCAATTGCTCAGCATTATGTAACGTTGTTGGGTGGAGAACTGGAATTTGAATCGAAAGTTGATAAAGGAAGTAATTTCTGGTTTACACTACCTTTTAATGATGGCCGTGGGTACATGAAAATCGTAAGCTAACTTACCTACTTTCCCATCATAATAATTAATATCTGTTAGTAACCGAGTTTAATTGTCTGAAACCCACTAACCTGTCGTAACGGCCGGCTAAATCGCGGTAGTATACCAGAATTTGGTAATCGTTGTTGGTTTCCCAGAAACTTCCTTCAATATTAGTATGATCGGCCACCTTTGATCCCTGCGGCACATAAACGTATATATAATTATAATAGCCCTGCTTAAGTAACAACGTAAGCTCATATTCACCGCGATCAAAATTATAGGTCATTTCGTTGCTTTTATTGGCATTCCAGTTTGATAATGCACCAAAAACATTTACCGATCCGCCGAGCAGCGGCGCTTCAAGCGGCAATGTAAAATGTATGAAGGTATAATCACATTCAGTATCAAAATCACGCACCTCCTGGTCCTGACTTTCCACCACGTACATCCCGTTCATTTCTTCGTACGAGAAAAACGGTTTATTGGCACGCACTTCATCAATTTTTACTGTTTTATGAAAATATGGCCGGTGAAAATCGGTGGCAATTACATTCTCTCCATTCATTCGGTTGGTTCGGTTATCGAAATAACGAAACTCGTTTCCTGCCGGAAATACATTCTCCCGGTTATAGTTGTAATCCAAAACACGGTCGCGAATGTACAAGGGCTTCAAATCGCGAATGGCATTATCCCAGCGGTTATTCTGCATAATCACCACTTTAACCTCTTCCCGTGGATTTAAGACCGCCAAATTAGGGTGGTATATTTTAAAATCAACTTCGTGGTTTGTTCCTTTAAAAGCATCGATAGTAGCGCGCCGTACCGTTCCTTCAATACGCACCGCATTTTCGTAGATATGAAAACGTCTCGTTAAAACCACTTTTTCCTTATCCTGATTTTCGTAAACCACCAAAACATAATTTCCCGAAAGTTTTAACCGCATTTGATCGTTGGGTAATTCAATACGATAGTTTACATAGCTAAAAGTGGTATTAAACGACAAAGCGTAATCATCAACCGGATTTTCAATAAAACCATCGATGTACTCATCCTGCGCAATAAAACTCTCATTCCAATCAGCATCACAATGAACAACGGTGTAGTAATAATCTTTTACACCTTCCGAAAGATCATCGAATTTAAAAACCAGTGTCATATTCTCGTTCAATCCCATTATCGGATTCGAGAGTTCGAAACCATTCCGGTAGGCCTGCACCGTTTTTATATTCTCACGGGTCACAGCATTTTCGTAGTAAAAATTCTCCTCCTGCCCCATTACTCCAGCACTGAAAATCAGTAATAATATAGTGGTAAAAAAAATGGTTCTCATGCGTAATTACTTTGTTATTGTTGGTATTGTATTACCGGTTACTTTTTGCAAACAATCGTTTTGCTAAACAGCTTCCGGTTATTGGTAATTGTACTGCAAAAGTAGTGCCTGCTTTATTAAAACGTAAAAATCTGTAATTCGTATCTCATATCAAAACCTAAAACACAAATTTCGTATAAAAGTGCTGGCATTTTATAGTTAAATCAAGAAAATAGATAACAAAATGTTAATTTAATCTGAAGATAAATAACGATGAATTTGATTTTTTATTTCATTCAATACCTGACACTTATACATATTATTTCAACATCCACATATCTTCATATTTGAAACTGTTGAACTTTTGCTATAAAGCATTGCGAAAAGCCAATTAAATTAATACTTTTGCCCACCTAAAAATAATACATTCTTAATTCAATATGTCAGAAGTAATTAAGTTAAGGAAAGGGCTTAATATAAAGCTAAAAGGAAGTGCAGAAAAGGCACTTGACAAATTGCCGGTTCCGGCAACAGTAGCTCTGAAACCCACCGATTTTCCGGGACTTACTCCAAAACTTAGTGTAAAAGTGGATGCTGAGGTTAAAGCCGGCGATGCTTTATTCTACGACAAATATCATCCGGCAATCTTATTTACAGCTCCTCTTGGAGGAAAAGTAGTATCGATTAACCGTGGCGAGCGTCGTAAAATTTTGGAAGTAGTTATTGCAACCGACGAGAAAGTTGGTTCAGCCGAATTCAAAAAAGCTGATCCATCGAGCTTATCGGCGGAAGAGGTGAAGGAACAAATTTTAAAAAGTGGTATATGGCCGTTCATCAAAAAACGTCCGTATGGTATTATCGCCAATCCGGAGGAGAAACCAAAAGCCATTTACATTTCAACATTCGACACAGCTCCATTGGCACCCGATTACAATTTTGTTCTCGATGGCCAAATGAATACATTCCAAACCGGTGTCAACGCATTGGCACAACTTACCGAAGGAAAAGTAAACCTTGGAGTTTCAAAGGATTCTGCTTTTACATCGGTAAAAAATGTTGAAATCAATACGTTTGAGGGACCTCACCCTGCAGGTAACGTTGGTATTCAAATTGCCAATACATCTCCGATAAACAAAGGAGAAGTGGTTTGGACCATCAACGTACAGGATGTATTGTTCATTGGTCGCCTGTTCGAAACCGGAAAAGTTGATTTTACAAAAACTATTGCTTTAACCGGATCAGAAGTTAAAACTCCAAAATATTACCAAACAGTTCTGGGTGCACCAGTTGCTTCTTTAGTTGAAGGCAAATTGGTTGATGCCGAATACAACCAGCGAATTATCAGCGGTAACGTACTTACCGGAACCAAAGTAGTTGCAAAAAGTTTCCTTGGTTTTTACGACTCGTACATCAGTGTTATTCCTGAAGGCGATGAGTACGAATTTTTAGGCTGGGCCGATCCGGGCTTTAATAAATTCAGTGCAACCAAAGCTTATTTCGGAAAATTATTCCCGAAAAAAGAGTACACAATGAATGCCAATATTCATGGTGGCGAACGCGCTTTTGTTTTGTCAAACCAATACGAAAAACTGGTTCCAATGGATATTCTTCCGGTTTACCTGTTAAAGGCCATCCTGGTGAATGATCTCGACAAAATGGAAAACTTTGGTATTTATGAAGTAATAGAAGAAGACTTCGCCTTGTGTGAATATGCTTGTACTTCAAAAATCGAGGTTCAGAAAATTTTACGCGAAGGAATTAACACCATGATCAAAGAGCTTGGTTAATAATTACGAAACTTATTTAGTCTTTTGAGATGAAATTCATAAAAAACTTTTTTGAAAGGACAGAACCGCTGGTTCAGAAAGGAGGCAAATACCATTGGCTCCAATCGGTACACGACGGATTCTTTACATTTTTATACACGCCGAAAACCACGTCGAAAACGGGTACGCACATTCACGATTACATCGACCTAAAACGTACCATGTCGATTGTTGTTTTATCAGTGGTTCCGGCTTTGTTGTTCGGAATGTACAACGTGGGAGTGCAACACTTTAAAGCCATTGGCGAATTGGCCTCTACAGGATTTTTCGAAATCTTCCTGTTTGGTTTAATAAAAGTGCTTCCAATTGTTATTGTATCATATGCAGTAGGTTTAGGAATCGAATTCGTTTTCGCTCAATTGCGCGGACACGAAATTCAGGAAGGATTCCTGGTATCAGGTATGCTTATTCCGCTTATTATGCCGGTAGGTACACCACTTTGGATGATTGCAGTGGCAACAGCTTTTGCTGTTGTTTTGGGTAAAGAGGTATTTGGCGGAACCGGAATGAACATATGGAACCCGGCACTTGTAGCACGTGCTTTCCTATTCTTTGCTTATCCGGCACAAATGTCGGGCGAATCGGTTTGGATTGCATTAAAAGATACTGATAAAGTAATTGACGGTTTCTCAGGAGCAACTCCAATGGCAAATGCAGCAGCAGGTCACCTAAACTACAGTGTAGCCGATGCATTCTTTGGTTTTATCCCTGGTTCGATTGGTGAAACATCAACACTGGCAATTCTTATCGGAGCTGTATTGTTGATCGTTACCGGAATCGGAAGCTGGAAAATCATGATTTCAACAATTGCCGGTGGAGCAGTTATGGGACTTATCCTTAACGCTTTTTCAGGCAGTGCAGGTTTATCTCCTGAGGTTGCTACTTATTTCTCCATGCCTTTCTGGCATCACTTAGTATTGGGTGGTTTTATGTTTGGTGCAATTTTTATGGCAACCGACCCTGTTTCGGCATCACAAACCGAAAAAGGAAAGTGGATCTACGGATTCCTTATCGGTATTCTGGCTATCATCTTCCGAGTTATCAACCCGGCCTTCCCTGAAGGTATGATGTTAGCAATTCTGCTGATGAACACATTTGCTCCGCTTATCGACCACTACGTTGTAGCCGGTCATGTTAAGAGAAGAACAAAACGAGCTAAAGTTTCTGCTTAATTAAAAACGAAGAAAAGATGGACAGAAATAGTAATACTTACACATTTTTATATGCAGCCATCATGGTAATTGTTGTGGCTGCCGTTCTTGCTTCGGTTTCATTGGCATTAAAGCCTGCGCAGAAAAAGAACGTTGAGATAGAGAAAAAACAAAATATCCTTGCTTCGGTAAACATTGAAAGTACTGCGGAAACTGCAGAAGCAATTTACGCTGATAAAGTTGTTGACGAATACCTTGTAAATACAAAAGGTGAAAAAGTTGACGGAAATGCTTTCAGTACCGATCTGAAAAAGGAACGTGCTAAAAGTTTCGACGAAATGGTACTTCCGGTGTTTGTTTGTAAAACTGACGAAGGAACTAAATATGTACTTCCTGTTTACGGTGCCGGACTTTGGGGACCTATCTGGGGATATGTATCGGTTAGCGACGATATGAACACTATTTTCGGAGCGAACTTCGATCACGAAGGAGAAACTCCGGGACTGGGTGCTGAAATTTCGACTAAAGATTTTCAAGAACAGTTTAAAGGGAAACAACTTTTTGATGAAGCAGGGAAAATGGTTTCTGTTACGGTTGCAAAAGCCGGACAAGTTGCTCCAGAAGAGCATAAAGTTGATGCCATTTCAGGTGGTACAATCACAAGTAAAGGCCTTGAAAAAATGTTATTAGACGATTTCACAGGCTATGAAGCATTCTTAAACAAGAACAAAAATTAAGAAAGATGAGCGAACCATTATTTTCAAAGAAAAATTTAAAATTACTGTCGGATCCGTTAAACGACAGTAACCCAATTACCGTACAGGTATTAGGAATTTGCTCGGCACTTGCGGTTACAGCTCAGCTTAAACCTGCAATTGTAATGACGATCTCTGTTATGGCTGTTCTTGCCCTGGCAAACGTTATTGTTTCGATGTTACGAAATACAATTCCAAACCGTATCCGAATTATAGTACAACTTGTAATTATTGCTGCACTGGTTATTTTGGTTGACCAGGTACTTCGTGCCTATGTGTACGACGTAAGTAAGCAACTTTCGGTATTTGTTGGATTGATTATTACCAACTGTATTCTGATGGGCCGCCTTGAAGCATTTGCTTTGGGTAACCGTCCATGGCAATCGTTCCTCGATGGAATTGGAAACGCAGCCGGTTACGGTTTTATTCTTATAGTAGTTGGTTTCTTCCGCGAATTATTAGGATCAGGCTCGTTGTTGGGCTACCAAATTATTCCTGACAGCTGGTACATTGTTAACGGTGGTTTTTACGAAAACAACGGATTGATGGTACTTTCTCCAATGGCACTTATTGTTGTTGGTGTAATTATCTGGGTTCAGCGCAGCCGTAACACCAAACTAATCGAAGATTAATTGTAACGCAAAAACAAAATTCAAATGGAAAATCTGATTAATATATTTGTTAAGTCAATTTTTATTGAGAACATGGTATTTGCGTACTTCTTCGGGATGTGCTCTTATTTGGCTGTTTCGAAAAAAGTAAGTACTGCAACCGGTTTAGGAATTGCTGTAGTTTTTGTGTTAGGAATTACGGTACCGGTTAACTACCTGTTAGAGAAATTTGTATTAAACGAAGGTGCTTTAAGCTGGTTAGGTGAAAGCTTTGCCACTGTTGACCTTAGTTTCTTACGCTTCATCATGTTTATTGCCATCATTGCATCAATGGTTCAGTTGGTGGAAATGATTGTTGAGAAATTTACTCCGGATCTGTACAACCAGCTGGGTATTTTCCTTCCGCTTATTGCAGTAAACTGTGCAATCCTTGGAGGATCGTTATTCCTTCAGCAAAAAGCTTTTGTTAACGTTGGCGAAGCTACCGTTTACGGTTTAGGATCGGGCGTTGGCTGGTTGCTGGCAATCGTTGGTATTGCTGCTATCAGGGAAAAGATCGAATACTCAAGCATTCCGGGACCGTTACGCGGTCTGGGTATTACATTTATTGTAACCGGTTTGATGGGATTGGCATTTATGGGATTCGGCGGAATTAAATTGTAGAATTAAAAAACAATTAGCAAGATGATATTATTGTCAGTACAAACAACCGTAATTATAACCAGTGTTGCTGTATTTCTGGGCGTAATTATTCTGTTGGTGGCCATACTTTTGTTCGCCAAAAAGAAACTTACTCCATCAGGAAGTGTTAAGCTTAGCATTAACGAAGGCGATCTGGAAATTGAAACTGAACCGGGAAATACACTGTTATCGACACTTGGAAACAACAAAATTCTTCTCCCATCGGCATGTGGTGGTGGTGGAACCTGTGCAATGTGTCGTTGCCAGGTTGTAGAAGGTGGCGGCTCAATTCTGCCTACCGAAACCGGTTACTTTACCCGCAAAGAGCAAAACGACAATTGGCGTTTGGCTTGCCAGGTAAAAGTAAAAGAAGACATGGGAATTAAAATTCCACAAGAAGTACTTGGTGTTAAGAAGTGGGAATGCGAAGTGGTATCGAACCACAACGTGGCTACTTTCATCAAAGAATTTGTGGTTAAATTACCTGAAGGCGAAACGCTTGATTTCAAATCAGGTGGATATATCCAGATTGATGTACCTAAAGTTGACGTAGACTTTAAGGACATGGATATTGAAGAAGAATACCGCGAAGAGTGGGAAAAATTCGGCATGTTCGACCTGAAGATGAAAAACCCGGAACCAACATTCCGTGCCTATTCAATGGCTAACCACCCTGCCGAGGGTAACATTGTAATGTTGAATATTCGTATTGCAACTCCACCGTTCGATCGCGCAAATAACGGATTTAAGAAAGTAAATCCAGGTATTTGTTCATCATACATCTTTAACCTGAAACCAGGCGACAAAGTAACCGTATCAGGTCCTTACGGAGAATTTTTCCTGAAAGACAACGACAGCGAAATGATGTTCGTAGGTGGTGGTGCAGGTATGGCGCCAATGCGCTCGCATTTATTCCACTTGTTCCATACGATCAAAGAATCGGAAAAGAAAGTTACTTTCTGGTACGGAGCACGTTCGTGGAAAGAAGTTTTCTACTACGATCAGTTTAGAGAAATTGAGAAAAACTTCCCTAATTTTGAGTTCCATTTGGCACTCGACCGTGAAGATCCTGAAGCCGATAAATTGGGAGTTGAATATAAGACAGGATTCGTTCACCAGGTAATTCACGATAACTACCTGAGTCAGCATGAAGAACCTGAAGAAATCGATTTCTACATGTGTGGACCACCAATGATGAACGACGCCGTTCAGAAAATGCTTTACGATATGGGCGTACCCGACGAAAACGTATTGTTCGACGATTTTGGATCGTAACCTAATCGAAGTTATTAAACTAAGATATTTCAAAGCCACTTCTCTTTTTGAGGAAGTGGCTTTTTTAATGCCTTCCCCCAACTACGGTTTCACGCAGATTACGCAGATTTTCGCAGAAATACTTACACCTTTTCCTGCCCCCTGTTTGCAACGAAGGGCTAGTTGTGGTAAATTTCTCAACTTGAAGTACTTATTTCTCGACTTGAAGTAGCCATTTCTTTATCTGAGGAAGTCATTTCTTGACTTCAAGCACTCGTTTTTTGAGTTGAAGTGGTTATTGTTTGAGTTGAAGTAGTGCTTGTTTGAAATCTCTCTAAAGGTTAATTGACTTTGAAACCACTCCCCTGTTGCGGTAGCGGGTGGAATATTCAGCTGTAATTGTGATTGTTCCACTGGTTTGCGAAATAATAATTTCGCCTACATCGTTTCTTGTTTGCAGGGCTTTCATCTTTTTAGACATATATTTACCTTCAAGCAAATCGCCGATATAATAATCTACATTATCATATTCTTCGCTTAAACGGGCTTCAATTAAGTATCCGGTTGAGATACGGTGTTTTGTAAGCAATAACTTGGGCGGATCGATGGCTTTCCCTGATTCGGAGTATTCGTTTAAACCGATAGCGCGCAAACCGTTTTTATAATCGTATTCGGCTTGTAGTGTTCCATCTCGGTGATAGCGCTTGCAGGTACCGTTTAACTCATCTTCTTCGTAGGGTTGTTCTTTCCAAATTTGCGGTTCGCTATCTAACGAGGCCTTGTAATAGGTGTAAGCTACGCCCTGCTTTTTGCCGGCAATGTACGGGATAGTTGAATATAAACTTCCGTGCAGGTAATAGCGTTTCTGGATGCCGTGTTTTATCGCGGTTCCTTTTACAACCGATATTTCGTATTCAATCTGCTCTGAATTTCGAAAAGGCCTTTTAACGATTTCCAAACCGCTACCCTCCTCGCTAGTCTTTTGAGAAGCATCCTTTTTCTGTTCCGAGTTACAAGAAAACAGTAGCAACAGAGCAGCAGATATACAGTAAATCCAACCTTTCATAACAGCGACTTTGAGTTTTATTAGTTATTAAAGATAATCTTTCATTGCTTTAATTGGTCATAATACGATAATATTATCAAACATTTGAATGCAAAGTAGTTTGTACTTATTTTTTCATATTAAGTCATAGCCAGTTTTGCACTCATTGTTTTTAAAATTCGGAAAAACCCTGCCTCCAAAATTACGTACACAAAAACGAAATATACGTTCAGAAAACCATTGTTCTTTTATTACATGATTTCCTGTCGTTAAACTTAAAAGATATCGTCATGGAAAAACATTACTACCTTGTAGCTACTCCCGAATCGTTGATCGTTTCACATTTACGTCCCCACGAATTTGGTAACTATATGGCTGTTGGCACGAAGAAAAACCTGCGCTCGCAATCGGTCTTCTTCGAAATCGATCCAAACAAAACAGAATTGCCGGAAAATTATGTGAATAAGAAACTTATTCCATACGAAAATGGAGAACCAAAACGTTCGGTATATCTTTCCATTTACCGCGTTTTTGAAACTATTCCGCTGGAAGCACTTTTGAAACTTTTCCTGGTAACCGACGATGGCAAAGTGCTCGAGATCTCAGATGCCGAATATCAACCATCGGAGAAAAAGGACATTCACCTGTACCAGCAATACAATCCATTTTCAACCATGGTAGCCAGCAAACTAAGTCCGCCTGAGTTCATCAAATTTTTAACCGATACTTCAAAACCGGTTTCTGTGCCGAAATTATTCTTTGTTGAACTTCAGTTAAACGACCTGGCAAACGATCCTTTGCTTCCGATAAAAAATTTGCCGTATCGTAATCCGGCACATTTAAGGGAATGTTTGATCAAACTTCACCAATCGGACGAAAGACTGACAAAAACGGTTTTACGGGTGAGGCAAAGCGAACTCCCCTACCGAACCATTGAAGATGGATTTTTTATTGGCGGAAAGGAGAACTTCAAATTCTATCCGTTTCCTGATCAGCACGAACTTGAAAGCACCTATTTCTCGTGGTGGAGATCAGCATTGGAACAACATTTTTAATCTTTTCAGCTTTAAGGTTGAGAAGATTAAGTGTCTAAAAACCTGATTATGACAATGTTTTTAGGGAATTTACCTGCAGAATACTACTAAAAAGTTAACAGCCGTAATTTATGTTATTTATTTTCAAAAAATTATTGTAGCTTGCGCTCATAATTTTTTTAAGAATAAAATGAATAAAGGAACAGTAAAATTCTTTAACGACACCAAAGGTTTTGGTTTCATTAAAGATGCAGAATCAACAAAAGAGTATTTCGTTCATGTAAGTGGATGTAAAGATGAAATTCAAGAAAATGACGAAGTAACTTTTGACCTTGAAGAAGGTAAAAAAGGTCTGAACGCAGTAAATGTAAAACTAGTATAGTTATTATATTGCTTTGATGAAAAGTTCGGTTTTGCCGGACTTTTTTTTTGCTCCTTTTTTCCAAAATTCAATAACACCATTTAAACTAAAAAAAAATTATAAAGTCAATTTACTGTCGTTGAATATTTGTGAGCATATTTTTTACAATTCGTTAACGTATGTAGTTGCCTAATTTTATTAGTTTTAAATTGTTTTTGTCAAAATAACCTGTTATGCCCGAAATTACAATATGGAATCTCATATTGCTCGCAGAAATTGGAGTTGGCTTTGTTTTGCTAATCCTATTATGCAGGATTTGTAAAAAACTTAACTGGTACCTTCCCTTGGTTTTCTATGTTCTCCTGATAATGATCGACTGTTTCGCAGAATTTATGATGCAAACAGGTTATATCGTATATGCTCCTCACCTATTATATATCAATGAGCCATTAAACCTACTTGTAGGACTAATGATGTATTTATATGCAAGAGGACAGGAATACCAGAGTTTAAAAGCCGGAAAGTATGATTTGTACTTGTTTTTACCTTTTGTTCTAAGCCTGCTTACCTATATTCCAACCTATATGCACTCTGCTGAAGAAAAGATTATAGAATATCAGCAATTTGGAACTCTTGAATCCGATATCGAAAATTTTGTATGGGAATGGATATTCTTGGTGCTTGTTAATTTTTCGTTTCTGGCGGCAGCTTTGTTACGATTCAGAAACTATAACGAAAAAATTAAAACCCTGTATTCTAATATTCAAGATAGAAGATTTTATATTACCCAGGTTTTAATAAAACTTGGAATGATAGTATATGTTCTTGAATTAATTTCGGTATATCTTACATATTATGAATTACCTTTTAATATCGAATTATATAATATATACGATATTGTACAACTGATAATCCTGGTTTTAATCGGCTACGATGCACTGACATCATATAAATATTCCGCAGTAATTAAAGAAGAATGGGACAAAATTCAATTAGAAAGTGGTAGTAATATAGTTGACGCAATAAAATATGCCAAATCGAATTTAACCCAGGAACAATCGGATGAAATTAAATTAAAGTTAGAAGATTATATGGAGAAATACGAACCATATCTTAATTCGCAAGTACGTATAAAAGATTTGGCCGACCAAACAGGAATTAGTAGCCACCAAATTTCGCAGGTATTGAACCAATCGTTTCACCAAAATTTTTTCGAATTTGTAAATAATTACCGCATCAAAAAAGCGATATCGTTAATCGAAGATCCGGCAAATTCATCACTAACCATAACCGCAATTGGCTTCGAAGCCGGTTTTAACTCAAAAACCACCTTTTACGAGGCCTTCAAAAAAACAAAAGGTACCACACCTGCAAAATACCTGGCAAGTAAAAAAAGCTCTTCAGGTTAAGTATTCGGTTTTTATAAATCCGAACTTTAAATTCGCAATTTTTGGTTCAGTTTTATAACTCCGAACGCCTAATTGAACTCATCAACGTACTTTTGCGAAACAAGAAAGTGAAATTACTCTGTTCAGAAAAACAGCGTATTCTCCTTCCTAAAAAAGTTCCCCTCTTAATCCGTTTTCCGGCTTTGGAAAACGGATTATTTATTTTAGCCTGATTGATTCATAAAATTGAATTAATCACCGGATCACGGATCACATTGAAAATCCGGTGGATTTGCTTTTTCAGGCATAAATTTTTGCTACTCTAAACAGAAAATATTTCATGTCACTTACGCCTCTCAATGCTGCTCTAAAAGCTTTCAGTTTAGCATTGAAAGATTCTGCTGAAGCATTGGTGCTTCGCCGGTCAAAGAAGTTGAGTATTTCCTTGTAATGGGTGTAAATAGTAGCCGATATTGTGTTAAACGAGCGAAACCCGGAGTCTGCGACTTTATTATACCAGTGTGCCAGTTTTGTGTACGCCACCGCCTTCTCTTTTGTTTTTGCGAAAATGATCCTTAAATCGTGTGTTAGGTCAAATGCTTTTTTAATATCGGGGTATTGTGCAAAAAGAATTTTGGCTCTTTGTTTTTGAGACTGACTCCATTTGTCGGCTGATTTAAACAAAAGATACCTGCTGCGTGCCAGTAATTGTTTTTTTGTATCGCCATTATCAAAGCGAAACAGGGTGTAAATTTTCTTGTCCCATTTAGCATTCTCTTTAGCATTTGTTTCTTGGTCAATGGCGTCCCACCTGTGTTTTATGCGTATCTCCTGCAGGGCATCGAGTGCAAGCTTTTGCACATGAAAACGATCAATAACACGTGTTGCTTTTGGAAAGCATTGCCTGGCAATTTGTCCCATCGAACCGGCCATATCAAGGGTTATTTCCCTGACTTTACGACGCTCACTGAGAGGAATGATTTTTAAAGCTTCGACTACATCTTCAGCACAGGTTCCTTTGATCATAGCTACCAGTACACCTTTTTTACCCTTAGCCGCTTTATTGGTAAGAATCGTGTAAAGCTCGCCGTTCGATAACGAAGTTTCATCGATGCTTAAATAGCTGCCAATATTCTGCGCGAAAACCATCCAGTCATCGGCATGAGGCCGCATTGGCCAGTTATTGTAATTGCTAAGGTGCTCTTTGTATTGCTGTCCAAACTGTTCTCCATTGATGTGAAAAAACTTATCCAGGCTGTTACTGCTGATCGGGTAATTGTCCAAATAATCCTTTTAAAAAAGACGCGAAATCCTTTGTATAACGCGTTCCCTTTGCTGCTGTTTCCCAATTGTTGCTGATGATTTTCCCGGTACGTTCTTCTTTCCATTTACGCCTTCTCACATGAAGAAAAACAGCTTTCTTACGTATCGGAAAATCCTGGATTGTAACTGCTGAATGAAAACCTTTCGATACCAGTTTTACGTTTTTGTGCGACAATGGAGGAGTGTTTAACTCATCCAGATAAACATCTATTGATGAAGGCTGAACCTTAACATCGACAATCTCAAAATAGCGAAATAAATCTTCGGGAAGAAGGGCTTCTACCAGGGCCTTATATTGACTTTGTTGCGGAATCATTTTATATCAAAAAATAAATCCACAAAGATCAATTTAATTTTTTACTCCACCTACTTTTCAATGTGATCCTAATCACCCACAGGGCTGACCTTGACATTGAAAATCATCAGATTATTTTGTTCAAGGCCATACCATACAGATTTTCAATCGTCAACACTTTGTGTGAAAAATTTAATGAATCTTTCAGGTTAGGATTCCATAATACATTAAACCACAAATCTTATAAACGTAGTCGAATTCCTATTCTTGCCAACAAAGCAGCAAATCCGATCATTACCAATGCCCATAATATTGATCCCAAAATTACAACTCCGGCAAATTCCGACTGTTTGTAAATAAGTATTGGCATTCCGCTTAACCACATCGAGTAGTATAAAATATCGGGAGCGAGATAGGTTGTTAATGAATTTTGTCCGGCAGGCTTAAATACGCCAGTCCATTTGGAGAGCTTAAATAAATCGATAACAATATAAAGCACAACAAATACCAACACACTGATTCCATTACAAATCATCGCCCAACTTGGTGTTCCCTGAATCTTTGAAATAATAAACCACTGCCGCAAAATAAATCCGGCAATGAGTAAAACAACTCCAATGATTAAACTTGTTTTGATTAGCTTTCGATAATAGGTAAAACCAATCCGCCGAATTAAAACACTAAAGAACAATCCGGCCAAAACTATAGACGGCGTATTTCCGCCAAGCAATACTCCAAAAACAGGTTTAACCGGATTTAAGAATTCCAGTAGATTTAATTGCGAAAGAATATTCAACACAAAAAACAAAGCCCAAAAACCGGCAATTTGAAAAAGATTGTCTTTTACAAACAGGTAAACCAATGAAGCGGCTAAATAACCCCAGCCAATTAATCCAAGTATCCCCCACCAGCTGGTATGAAGCCAGCTTACTGCTTCTGCGGTGCCCGCTTTGAAAATTGCTACCAGAATAACCAATCCGGCAATTCCGATCCCTTTTAACAGATATATCAACCAGACTTGCAAATTCGTGTAATTGTTCCACACCAAAAAGATGGCTGCATAAACCAGAATTGCCCAAAGATTTTTAGGTAAGCCCGTTAATTCCGGATTTAAACGCGAGACGTTAACCATTAACACACCAATAATTAGCAGACTAACTGTTCGAACCAAAATATGGTAAAGTATTGTAAGGTTGGTGTGCCCCTTTTTAATTCTGCTTTGCACAGCAAAAGGCACTGCCATGCCTACCATAAACAGAAAACCTGGAAAAACCCAGTCGGCAAGTCCCATTCCGTCGAAATCGGCAGTTGTATGTCCCAGCCATGCAGGAACCCCAGGCATATACAAATCGTTAACAAAAAGCATGAGAAAAAGGGTTAAACCACGCATTATATCAATAGAAAGGATTCGTTGTTTCATAAGATTCTATTTCGCTGTTCTGCAAGGATAGCAAAATAAGCAGATTCCCCATCTACAAAAACTCAGATTCTTCAAATAAATGGTTTTAGCACAAAATCCGTGTCTCCTAATTCTCGATTATTTTCCTATTTTCGTATAAAACATTGTAATACCTCATATGGCGATACTATTCTTTTTCTTTATCGTTTCAATATTTTTCTCGTTTCTGTGTTCCGTTTGGGAAGCCGTTTTGCTAAGCATAACACCATCGTATGTCAGCCGTATGCAAATGGAAAAACCACGGCTTGGAAAACGTTTAAGCTATTTAAAAGACGACATCGACCGCCCGCTATCGGCCATTTTAACGCTAAACACCATCGCACACACTGTTGGTGCTATTGGAGTGGGTGTACAAGCCGGCAAACTCTTCGGAACGGCAAAAATCAATCTCTATATTTTTGAGGCGACCTACGAGTCACTTATCGCAGGTTTAATGACACTGGCCATACTTATTCTTTCTGAAATCATTCCCAAAACCATTGGTGCTACCTATTGGAAACAGTTGACTTCGTTTACCGTGCGTTCGCTAAAGGTTTTAATGCTGGTACTTGCTCCGTTTGTTTGGTTAAGCAAATGGGTAACGCACCTCATAAAAAAAGAGGGTGAGATGAGCGTACTAAACCGCGCCGATGTTGCAGCAATGGCCGATGCAGGATTAAAAAGCGGTGCTATCGACAAAGAAGAAAAATCGATTATACAAAACCTGTTACGTTTGGAAAACATGCAGGTAAAAAATATAATGACGCCCCGCAGCGTAGTGTTCAAGCTGGATGAAAACCAAACACTGGGAGAAATATTCACAGCCTACAATCCTTTCCAGTTTTCGCGTATT
The DNA here is from genome assembly GCF_963677575.1 of uncultured Draconibacterium sp. Classification (NCBI taxonomy): domain Bacteria; kingdom Pseudomonadati; phylum Bacteroidota; class Bacteroidia; order Marinilabiliales; family Prolixibacteraceae; genus Draconibacterium; species uncultured Draconibacterium sp. Next base: position 5,458,690 of record NZ_OY782038.1, on the reverse strand, counting down.
CCGGTTTACAACGAAAACACCGATAATATTACCGGCTTTATCTTAAAAGATGCTATTCTGGAAAATATTGCGGCCGACAAACACGGCCGGCAAGCAGTTGAAATTCGCAGGAAAATATTCTTTGTTGAAGACAGCCTTTCGGTTGCCGGTTTGCTCGATAAACTTATCCTTGAAAAACAACATATGACAATGGTTGCCGACGAGTTTGGAACTGTTGTAGGCCTTGTTACCATGGAAGATGTTATTGAGACCCTTTTTGGCCTGGAAATCATTGACGAGTCGGACAAAGTAGCCGATCTGCAAAAACTAGCTCGCGAGCGTTGGAAAAGGGCAAAAGATCCGAAATAAAAATTTTCGTTTCTTAGCCTGATTAATTCATAAAAATGAATTAAGCACCCACAGGGGCTGACGAAGTAATTGAGACACAATTATTTGTCAGGACTAACCTTGACATTTAAAATCATCAGATTATTTTGTTCAAGGCACATACTATACTGATTTTCAATCGTCAACACATTGCGTGAAAAATTTAATGAATTTTTCAGGTTAGAAACTCATTTCTGCCCTGAATCGGATTCCGCTGTTGTCGGTAAAACTTCTATCCATATAAGTACCACCCAACTGATGAATATATTCTATACGCAACACTTTAAAGATATTTGTGATACCAACGCCTAATTCGGCATAAGGTCGTGTCATATCTTGCGAGTATGCTTCCGGAAGATCGAATATTGGTTTGTATGCACTAGTGCGATCGCCATAGTGTGTTTTTAACGAAACCATTTCGCGCAGTTTCAATCTTCTGATCAGTGGGAATTTATTCAGAATAATTCCGCCACCTACCCAATCGAGGTGCACATTGGTATATACGTTGTGGGCAAACGATGCCTGATGCAGCAAATTAAAACGGTATTTAGCAAATCCAAGCGATTGTGAACCGACAGGCATTTCTAATAAATCGTATGGAGCATCGCCAAACAAGTAACCTCCGTTTACCATATAGCGCATAAATGTTGGCCCCCAGTTTACTTTTCCGACTACCGACACATGGAAATGCGAATACATTCCAAAATCAGGTGTGTTATCACCCGGCACGTATGCCTGACCGATATCCCAACTCATGTTAATAACCGGTGTTTGGTCGATGTAATAAACACGCATAAAATAATACTGGTCGTAATACTGACCAAATGCCAGGCGAGCATTAAAAAGTGCTCCATAGGCAGAATAATGGCCATAATCAACACCATTATTAATATAGCGAATAGCAGGAGTAGCATGATTGGATGAAAAATATGTTCCTCCTTCTAGAATTATATTTTCAGAGTTATATTCCAGGTTTACATGCACCTTTTTCTCCTGTTGCAGGTATGGATTGTCTTCGCGCGAAGTAATTGCCGCAATAAAGTTTCCGTTTCCTCTTGTATTTGGATTCTTCTTAATAAAACGCAGGTATTTGTCCTGAGATACCAGGTTATAGTCGTCAGAATAATTTCCGCGCAGAATAAACTTATCATCTTGTGTAAGCTGCCAGCCAAAATTCAATCCGTATTTCAACTCTTTATTTCTGGTACCATAACCAAGGAAACCTCCAATGGTAAAACGCTCCCACATTTTCTCCCCGGTTCTGAACGGCAATGAAAAACGCTGCCCCTCAATGGCGTTGGTACTGTAAATATCAAATACCGGCCCCAGCTCTATTTTTCCCAGGTCGACATAACTCGTCAGCACCATTCCTCCAATGGCATCAATCCCTTTAACAACATTGTTTTCCTTCAACTTATCAACCCGCTCGTAGGTGCCATCCGACATTAGGCTGGTCGCAAATTCCGGCTGCGATCGCCAGTTAAAGCCCCGTATCTCATCCAGATGTTTAGAAGTAGAATACTGGGTAATTTTATTTACCATCCAGTTTCCACTCGAAATCTGATCAATTCGTTGCGAACCATACCGCGACACAGTATCCTTATTCAACATCAGGGATAAATTCAAACTTATCTGTTGATTATCGTAAAACCAGGTGCCATCCTCATCTTTTCGATACTGTACGTTAGAACGGTAGCCATTAACAAAATTAATGTTAGCTTCCTCCTGCACATAGGCATAAATACTCGTTAGAGCAAAGTTTTTGCCTTCAACAGTAAATCGTCCGGTAAACAAAGGATTAAACTTATTTTTCGGAGTGAACGAGAAATTATAATGCCAAACACTATCGATTAGCGTACTATCGTTTAAATAAAGATCGTAGTGCAAACGAGCAGAATTACTTAAAGGTGAAATAATACCACGCCCTAAAATATTGATCTGATCTTTGTAAAAATCAAGATCGATTACCACGTTTAGCAAAATCAGACTTTCAATGGTTTGATTCAATTTTGGGAAAATGCCGTCTTTCTTGTTGTAAACAACACTATCTTTTTTGTTGCTTGTTAAAGTTCCCAACTCGGCCATGTAAATTGGCGAGAACCGGATATCCCGATCATCCAGTTTCATAGAAACCTCGTTCATATTAGGAATTATCCTGTTCACCTTCGACGTAGAATCAATGGCCATATACACCGAAGTCCGCTCAAAAGTCTTGTAATCATTGTAATTCTCAACTTTTTCGCGGTTCTCCTTTTTGTGCTCCATTATCTTTCGGAACAAAACCTTTGCCCTTGACTCCTCAGGCTTTACCTTTATCTCACCTATCTGCTGAACATCCGGAACTAAACTTACCTCAAGAGGCATTTTAATATTGGCCGTATACGTTACTTCCTGCTTTTTATAACCAACAGAAGAGAAACTAATTTCATCGCCCAACGAGGCCGACAACATAAAGTTACCTCCCACATCGGTCATTGTTCCCCGTGTGGTTCCCTTAATCCAAACATTTACAAATGGAATGGGCTCTTTCGTTTCTTTATCTATTACATAACCAGATAATTCGGTGGCATCTTCAGATGCACCCGAAACACCGGATACAAAAACGAACAATAGAAAAAGTATTGTTAATCTGATATTGTTTTCCATAATAAATAAGCAATTGACTCATTTATCACACCCATTTTTACTAACAGCTAAGATAATGAGAATCAAATCACTATGTTTTCTTTTTACAAATAAAAAAGCTTATCTATTCAAGATAATTGTTTTCGTGGCAATTTTACATATTTAAATACTTAGCGAAAGTAATTAAGATCACTATTCCAAAATTTATTATCGCTAAGAATCGTACTAAATTTTAACTTTTATTAAGAACCCTTCTATTACCCTTTTGTTGACGAATGGAGGCGAATAAAAAAACCTCCCCGATTAACTCAGAGAGGTTTTTACTATTTCGCAGCTTAAAGCAGCTGTTTACGCTTGCTCTAATTTTAATGTTTCTGTTGTTTGGTCGCAAACTTCAGTCGGACCGAAATACTGGATAGGACCAGGATAAACGAACTCGGTTCCTGTTGCCCACTCGCCACGTTTTGTAACGAAGAATTTATATGGAGCACCATCCAATTCAACCAGTGCCTTCTGAATTACCGGTTTCATATGTCCGTGACGTTTTTCCATGTTCATCATCATGGTTACTGGTACACCACCGGCAATCCACTCGTCGGCAGCAGCCGTTGTGTTACGTACCGACGCCATATAACCTGTTTTTCCCTCTGAAATCAATTCAGAAGCCGTGTAACCTAATGAATAGCAATAGTCAGCATCGAAGTTTGATGGAGCTGCACAACGTCCTTCGTAACCGAAGAAGTGATACTGTGTACCAAATTTTCCGGCAAACTCACCTGCTTCTTTCATTTCATCCAAACGTGTTTTTACCATTTCACCAAGCAGCTTTTCAGTTTCGATTAACGATACCTGAACGTTTCCATGAGGATCGCGATCTAAAGTTAACTGAGTTGCAATACCTGTTGGCAATGAGCTGAAAACGCTTGCAGATGTTTCAGAAAGTTGGCTGGCTACCCACTCGTTACGGTGACTTTTCTTCAACATTTTAAATTCTTTCTCTGTTTCAGTTCCTTCAGCCAAAAGATCATTTAATTCCGAAATCAAAGTTTTCATTTCAGGAATGAATTCGATCAAACCTTCAGGAATAAGGGCAACACCAAAGTTGTTACCATCAGCAGCACGGTTGGCAACAATACCAGCCATGTAATCTACTACTTCTCCCAGCGTTTGTTTCTTTTCAGCAACTTCTTCCGAAATTAAAGTAATGTTTGGTTGTGTTTTTAAAGCACACTCTAAACCAATATGAGAAGCAGAACGCCCCATCAGTTTAATAAAGTGCCAGTATTTTTTAGCTGAGTTGGCATCACGCTGAATGTTACCGATCAACTCTGAATAAACTTTTGTAGCCGTGTCGAAACCAAACGAAGTTTCGATCATTTCGTTTTTAAGGTCACCATCAATTGTTTTTGGACAACCAATTACCTGAACACCTGCATCGATTTTAGCGTAGTACTCGGCCAATACACAAGCATTGGTGTTTGAGTCGTCGCCACCAATAATTACCAGCGCATTAAGGCTAAGATCTTTTGCAATTTCCAAACCTTTGTCGAACTGCGCTTCTTCTTCCAGTTTTGTACGACCAGAACCAATAATATCGAAACCACCGGTGTTACGGTAATCATCAATAATATCAGAAGTAAGCTCCATGTATTTGTGATCAACCAATCCGCCGGGACCACCTAAGAAACCGTACAATTTACTATCAGGATGGATATTCTTGATACCATCGAAAATACCTGAAATTACGTTGTGGCCGCCCGGAGCCTGACCTCCTGAAAGGATTACACCAACGTTAACCGGTTGTCTTTCGGCAGCAGCATCAGCAGCTTCGAAAGTAATTAACGGCATTCCGTAAGTATTCGGAAACAGTTCTGCAATTTCTTTTTGGTCGGCAACCGATTCGGTTTTTGCACCCTCAACCAATTTTACATTGCCTTTTAACGATTTAGGTAGTTTAGGCTGATATTTAGCCCTTTCTTTTTGTAATGCGCTAATACTCATGTCTGTTTATTTTTTAGTTGGAAGTGGAACCCCTTCTTCCAATTCAAAACTTTAACCGGAATAATCCGGTCTCAGCAATTATTAATTATTGATTTCTAATTTTTTAAGCAAACCAAAAATAAGGGAATTTGTGATGAAAACCTATGTTGAAAAAACAGGATGAACTGATTTAAAGTAAAGTTAAAAGGGAACTACTTCTTGCCCTGTGAATATTTAGATAAAGGACATAAAAAAAGAAACCTGCTCCTTTTTCACGGAACAGGTTTCTTCTTTCAATATTAATTCATTAGCCGTTACGACGAGGTTAAGAAATCAAGAATACTACCAGCGGTACTACCTCTTCCGGCTTTATACAATTCGGTATAACCGCATCGTTTACAGGAAATAGCAATAAACTTTCGGTTTTGAATGTCAAAAAATCGTGTAAATCCGGCTCCGGTTGTTCTGATTGCGTCCTCTTCGTATTCCCAGCTACTGCACTTGGGACAACTGAAATGTTTTTTCATCGTTTTCTGTTTTTATTGTTTTCAGTTTATCAGTATTTGCTTTTCAAATAAATTACTAACTGAATAGTAATAATTACAAATAAGATCACAAGTGCCAGAATAAACTTTTTCTGATCATAGGTTAATCTCATTCGAGACCTTTTTTTATCATCTTTTTTCAAATAATCATATTTTCCCATTTTTCTATAATTATTTTCTACCTGTTATTTTTTCAATTGTATCACTATTTGAAGAATAAATCCACTGATGACCAATGCTATAACGATTACGGTTATTATTTCCCGTACCATTTTAAGTTTACTCTTCTTTAATTCTTGCTTTGCTTTTAAATGATCGTATCTACCCATCGTCCGAACCTTTTTTTAGTCGTCTTGCATCTTTTAATGCCTTATGTATTATCCATTCAATTTGCCCGTTAATACTTCTGAAATCATCGGCTGCCCATTTTTCAACGGCCTCCATCATCTCCGGGCTCACGCGTAATACAAACGATTTCTTCTTCGCCATTCTAATCCTCCTTTTCCATCAATTTTCGCATGGCATGTTCCAGGACTTGCTGCTTTTGTGTTCCTATCAGAAATTTTTTTCCGTTTTTGAAATACAACTGTAATCCTATTCTCCCTGAAACTGTCCAGGCGCTCCCTTTTCTTAAGCGACGTTTTATGCCCCTGCCTCCGTATTCTCGTTTTGGATGATATTGCCGTAATTCGTAGCGCTCAATCTCTGCAGGATCAATCTCTCTCCATTTTCGAATCAGCGGTGGAAAACATACCGAAAGTTTATCTGCAGTAACTTTTGTTGTGAGTTTCGCCCGAAAGAGCATCGCAAAAATGACGATCATTGCCAGGAGCGTTACGCCCGTTACAATCAATCCTTCCGTGCTCATCGGATTATCTCCCGGTGGATTTTCTGCCGACAGGAAATAGATTCCCCGAATAAACGGAATTGCTGAAGCCAAGACTGAAACAATCATCAAAATCCACAACCACCGTTGATTAAAACGTTGTTCTTCTTTATAAAGAAGCTTCTCCATTGTTTTATTGATAAAGTGATCCGGTATTCACCACAGGCGTTGCATCTTTATCGCCACACAGTACAACCATTAAGTTACTTACCATGGTTGCTTTTTTATCCTCATCAAGCTCTACAATACTTTTCTCACTCAACTCATCAAGGGCCATTTCTACCATACTAACTGCACCTTCAACAATTTTGTAACGGGCAGCAACAATTGCCGTAGCCTGCTGACGTTTTAACATTGCCTGGGCAATTTCCTGCGCGTAAGCAATGTGGTTAATTCGCGCCTCGATAACATGAATACCGGCAATCTCGAGTCGTTCAATAATTTCGGCTTCCAGTTTTTCGTTTACTTCCTCGGTACCGTCACGCAGTGTAACTTTTGCATTTTCATCCTCGATATTGTCGTACGGATACATACCCGCCAGCTTTCTTAGAGCGGCTTCGCTTTGTACAACAACAAAATGTTCGAACTCATCTACGCCGAAAGCAGCTCTGTAGGTTTCTTCTACCTTCCAAACCAGTACCAGACCGATCATAATCGGGTTACCCAGTTTGTCGTTTACCTTAATGGGCTCGCTATCGAAATTTCTTGCCCGAAGCGAGATCTTCTTACGCACGTAAAAAGGATTCACCCAGTAAAATCCGTTGGTTTTAATTGTGCCTTTGTACGCACCAAACAAAACCATTACACAGCTCTGGTTGGGATCGACCACTGTAAAACCAATAGCAACAAGAATAAATACCGGTATTAACACAATTGCCGGCACGATCATACCCCGCATAAAACCGAAAATGATAACTATCATTAAAATGATTTCCAGAAACAGGAACATGTAACCTGATAAAGCTGAATGTTGTTTTTCCATGACATTAATTATTTAGCATTTTGATATTATTTTGATATCACCAAATTATAACATTATTTTATCAAAATCAATAGTTACGGAAAAAATTTTTATTCCTATTTTTGACTCAAAGCGTTTGAACAAAAATTATTACAAATCGTTGGCTTCAAAAAAAACAGTTCATTAAAATGAAATTCATAAAAGATCCGATTAACAAATTTGTCCAGCTCGAAACCTCGAGTAGCATTGTGCTTTTTACGGCAACTATTGCTGCATTACTTCTGGCTAATAGTCCGCTAAGTCACGACTTTCTGGCATTCTGGAAAAATTATATCACATTCAGCGTACCCAGTTTTGAATTATCGAAACCTATATACAAATGGATTAACGATGGTTTAATGGCCATTTTCTTTTTCCTTATCGGCCTGGAAATTAAAAGAGAAGTACTTACCGGAGAACTGAGCCATGTAAAAAAGGCTTCATTACCCCTATTTGCTGCTATTGGCGGAATGATAATTCCGGCTACTTTATTTACGGTGCTAAACCTTGGTAATGCCGGTGGCGAAGGATGGGGAATCCCTATGGCGGCTGATATTGCATTCTCGCTGGGAATACTTACACTGCTGGGGAACCGGGTACCAAATGGTATTAAAGTATTTTTAATGGCTTTTGCCATTATCGACGACCTTGGAGCCGTTTTGGTTATTGCGTTCTTTTACAGCTCGAATCTTATCTGGACCAATATTTTCATTGGGTTGGCAATTGTTGCCGCACTGGTTGTACTTTCGCGCTTCCAGTATTATTCGAAATACCTCTTTTTTATCAGCGGTATAATTGTTTGGGTACTGTTCCTGAAATCAGGAATTCATGCCACCATTGCCGGAGTTTTAATGGCAATGACAATTCCTCTTCGCAGAAAAACAGATACACGCTCGTTTTACGAAAGGGGAAAAGAGCTGCTTGAAAATTTTCTGGATGAATGCAGAAGTCAGGATAAAGGAGAAAAAAGCGTACTTACTCACAACCAAATGCACGCCATTGAAGAGCTGGAAGAACTTACCGAAAACACTACATCGCCGCTGCAACACAGCGAACACATGTTACACGGATGGGTATCATACATGATTATGCCGCTTTTTGCCTTTGCAAATGCCGGTGTTGCCTTTAGTTTATCAGGAGATACGAACCTGGCATTATCAACAAACATTGCAATAAGTATGGTGGTTGGTAATTTCATTGGGATATTTTCATTCTCGTGGTTATCGATAAAGCTTAACATTGCCGAACTACCCGAAAACGTTAATTTTAAACAATTGGCCGGTGTTTCGTTCCTTGGAGGACTAGGTTTCACCATGTCGCTATTTATAAATAGTTTGGCCTACACCGACGGAGCTCTAATTGATTCGGCAAAAATGGGGATTCTGTTTGGATCGCTAATTGCAGGTACACTTGGATATATAACCATAAGATTTACTACAAAGAATAAATAGATTAAAATTTCAAAACATAAAAAAGGCACCAAATTGGTGCCTTTTATTTTTTAATTTAAAATCATTTCTACATATCCTGTCGACTCTGTTTCTACTGCTTCGTAGGATCGAGCGAAATCAAGGATATTTTGTACCGATCTTTCTGATGGTTCATAATCCATCGCTGCTGTTTCTTTTTCAACGTTACGTTGACTGTTGTTTACAAAAAAAAATAAAGTAGAATAATCTATCATAAGCATTTTAGTTATTTTCCCTTAAAACGCCGGTATCTACTTTATTATTGTGTTAACAATAGTTAAAAAGAAGTGAGGTTCAATTTCTTTTCCTCCACAAGTTTTCGCAGGTTAATTAAAGCGTAACGCATCCGGCCCAAAGCCGTGTTAATACTCACCTCAGTTTGTTCGGCTATTTCCTTAAAACTGAGGCCCATATAGTGACGCATATAAACTACCTGCTGCTGGTCTTCGGGCAACTCTTTTACGAGATGCTTTACTTCACTCAGAATTTGCGAATAAACCATTTGGTCCTCAATGGTCTCTTCCGAAAACTTTTGTGAATTGAAGATGTCAATATCGGAGCTGTCGTTAGAAATCGTCCCCTGCAGTTTTTCTTTCCTGAAGTGGTCGATAATTAGATTGTGCGCTATCCGAAGCACCCAGGAAACAAATTTACCGTTTTCGACATACTTCCCGCGTTTTAACGAGCGTATGACTTTGATAAAAGTATCCTGAAAGATATCTTCTGCTAAATCCTGGTTCTTAACAATCAACAAAATATACGAGTATACTCTGCTCTTATGTCGAACTATTAAAATTTCAAGAGACTCATGATCGCCTTGAATAAATCGTTGAACGAGTTCATTATCGTTCAGTTTGTCGAGTCTGAACATTACCTTCTATTTATGTGTAAACAAAAAGTAAAGTTTATCTATAGGCGTTCAATTTTTAGTGTAGTAAAACTATTATTCTAATTTTGTATCGGTTAAAAATGAAACATTTTACCGACAATAGCAAGTTTTTCTAACATTTTATAGATTTTCACTTAAAATTATGTCTAATAGTAAAAATGCTAAATATATTGAGATTCAGAACGCAAGGGTTCATAATTTAAAAAATATAAGCTTAAAAATACCCCGAAATAAATTCATTGTTGTAACCGGAGTTTCCGGTTCAGGGAAGTCTTCGCTGGCTTTTGATACACTTTTTGCCGAAGGTCAACGCCGTTATGTAGAAAGTCTGTCGTCGTATGCCCGTCAGTTTCTCGGACGAATAAATAAACCCGAAGTTGACTTTATTAACGGAATTCCGCCGGCAATTGCCATCGAGCAAAAGGTAAACACCCGGAACCCGCGCTCAACGGTTGGTACATCAACCGAGATTTACGATTACCTGAAGTTGCTTTACGCGCGTATTGGAAAAACCATTTCTCCGGTTTCGGGGCAGGTAGTTTCGAGAAACAGCGTAACCGATGTTGTGGACTACATCAATAGTTTTGATGAAGGAACACGCCTGATTATTGTTGCGCCGTTAAAAGCCAAGAACGGACGGACTATTCTGCAGGAAGTTGAACTGCTGATGCAACAAGGATTTTCGCGCATTGAGACCAACGACGAAGTAAAACGTATTGACGAACTGGTAAAAGCGGAAAGCGATGATTTTTGCAACGGAAGTTGCAACCTGGTTATCGACCGTGCAGCCGTTAAACACGATGAAGATACACAAAGCCGACTTGCCGACTCGGTTCAAACGGCTTTTTACGAAGGACACGGCGAATGTTTGGTTAAAATATATAAAAAGGAAGGTACTGAATCAAAGAGCTTTTCGAACCGTTTTGAAGCCGATGGAATTGAATTTGAAGAGCCAACGGTTCACATGTTCAGTTTTAATAATCCGGTTGGCGCCTGCCCTACTTGCGAAGGATACGGGAAAGTGATTGGCATTGACGAGGATCTTGTCATTCCAAATAAATCGCTGTCGATTTACCAGGATGCCATAGCCTGTTGGAAAGGAGAAAAAATGAGCAAGTGGAAAAATGAGTTGATCTATTCGGCCGAAAAGTTTGATTTCCCGATTCACAAGCCATTTTATGAGCTTAGTGAAGAACAGAAATTCCTGATTTGGACGGGTAATCAATATTTTGATGGTTTAAACCAGTTTTTCAAATATCTTGAAGAAGGCAGCTACAAAATACAATACCGCGTAATGTTATCTCGTTACCGGGGAAAAACGGTTTGCCCCGAGTGCAAAGGAAGCCGTTTGAAAAAAGAAGCCGGTTATGTTAAAGTCGCTGATAAATCGCTTCAGGAACTGGTTTTGATGCCGGTTTCCGAATTAAAGGAGTTTTTCCTGAAAATGAAATTAAACGATCATGAAAAAGCAGTTGCCAAACGTATCCTCATCGAGATTAACAATCGCCTGGAGTTCCTGGACGATGTAGGTCTGGGCTATCTTACTCTTAACCGGTTGTCGTCGACTTTATCGGGTGGTGAATCGCAGCGGATTAACCTGGCAACTTCGCTAGGAAGTAGTTTGGTGGGGTCGTTGTATATTCTGGATGAACCGAGTATCGGACTGCATTCGCGTGATACCGAGAAACTGATTAAAGTATTACGCCGACTGCAAAAATTTGGAAATACCGTGCTGGTTGTTGAGCATGACGAAGAAATTATTCGTGCTGCCGACGAGGTAATCGATATTGGTCCGATGGCCGGGCAACACGGAGGAGAAGTTGTTTTTCAGGGCACACACACCGATCTGGTTAAAAATCCGAAGAGTCTTACCACACAATACCTGACGGGTATTGAAGATATACCCGTTCCTAAACAACGCAGAAAATGGACCAACTCGATTGAAGTTGTTGGTGCACGCGAGAATAACCTGAAAAATGTTACTGCCAGGTTTCCTCTAAATACCTTAACAGTAATTACCGGAGTTAGTGGATCAGGAAAATCTTCGCTTATTTCAAAGATCCTCACTCCTGCCCTGACTAAAATTCTGGGTGGATATGGTGAAAAAACCGGTCATCACGATGCAATTCTGGGGGATTACAAAATGATCAATGCGATTGAGTTCATCGATCAAAATCCGATTGGAAAATCATCACGTTCCAACCCGGTGACATACCTGAAAGCTTACGACGAAATACGAAAATTATTGTCGGAGCAGCAGGCTTCAAAAATACAGGGATTAAAACCGTCACACTTCTCGTTTAATGTTGACGGTGGCCGTTGCGACGAATGCCAGGGTGAAGGAACCATTAAAGTAGAGATGCAGTTTTTAGCCGACGTTTACCTGCTTTGTGAAAGCTGTGGAGGAAAACGATTTAAAGAAGACATTTTAGATGTAAAATACAAAGGTCTGAATGTTGACGATATTCTGAACCTAACTGTAAATGCAGCCATCGAACTTTTTAAGCAAGGCAAAAGCTCTACGGAAAAGAAAATTACCAAACGCCTGCAACCGTTGCAGGATGTTGGTTTGGGCTACATAAAACTGGGACAGGCATCGAGCACTTTATCGGGCGGTGAAAGTCAGCGTGTAAAACTGGCTTCGTTCCTGGCAAAGGAAAAAGATTCACCAACTCTGTTTATTTTCGACGAACCAACTACAGGGCTACATTTCCACGATATCCGCAAATTGCTCGATTCGTTTAACGCACTTATTTCACGGGGGCACTCCATTCTTATCATTGAGCACAATATGGATGTAATTAAATCTGCCGACTGGATTATCGATCTTGGACCGGAAGGTGGTGATAAAGGAGGCAACCTTGTTTTTGAAGGAACTCCTGAAGATTTGATCAAGGAGAAAAACTCGTATACCGGAGAAGCTTTAAAAGAAAAATTATAAAAAAAGAGTCGCCTCAACAGGTGGCTCTCTATCAATAAAGAAAATTCTTGAAGTTGACTATCCCAGTGGCAGATCTCCACTCAACACTGGAGAAAAAGCGGAATCCCGTGGCAAAGCCCCGGGGAATTATTCAGATTAAAATCAGTTCAGTTCTTCTATTCATCGCTGTTTTCAACAATTAAAGGTAAACGTTTCCACTCGCGGAAAAGTATAAACCCGACCACAATTGCCGACATTATATCTGCAACCGGATAACTGATCCAAATCCCATCAATATCGAAAAACCGCGGTAATATATAAATGAGTGGTATTAACATGATTACTTGTCGAAAAACTGTAGCAAACATTGATAAACCGGCTTTCCCAATCGCCTGAAAGAAATTGGAAGCCACAACCTGAAATCCAACAACGGGAAGTGCCAGAATAACCAGCCGCAATCCCTTGGTAGCAATATTGTACAGCACTTCGCTATCGTTATTAAAAGCCATAATTATATAACCTGGAAAAGCCTCGATTAATACATACGAAACGATAGCAATTAGCGTGGCAGCAATTAGCGTAACCTTTAAAGTATCTTTTATGCGCTGAACCGATTTTGCACCGTAATTAAACCCAATTATGGGCTGCGAAGCCATATTCAGCGCAACAATAGCCATAATTACCAACGTTAGTACCGAATTAATAATTCCCATTGCTCCAACAGCCAGATCGCCCCCAAAATCAATCAGCTTCTTATTTAGCAGGCCCTGTACAAAACTTCCGGCAATTTGCATCGAGAAAGGCGCCATACCAATAGCCAGTATTTCCAGCGTAATTCCCCAGTTAATTTTTAAATGCCTTACCCGCATCCGAACAACTGCCCGTTTACTTTTAATAAAATGGTAAAGCACCCACAACATTAAAACAAACATTGAAATCACGGTGGCATAAGCTGCGCCTTTAACCCCCATGTCGAGGCCAAAAATAAAAATGAGATCGAGAATAATATTCGTTACCGAACTTAACAGCATGGAAACCATGGCAACACGGGCGTTTCCTTCGGAGCGAATAACGTTGTTTAACGAAAAACCGATGACCATAAAAGCCACACCACCAAGAATAATATCGAGGTAATCGTTGGCATATTGAAAAGTTTCCTTGGTTGAGCCAAACGAACGAAGAATTGGGACTTTCAGCGAATAGGTAACAACCATAATCAGCACCGAAGCCACAATCATCAGAATAAAACTGGTTCCCAGCGTTTGCTCGGCTCTTTCCATATCCTTTTTTCCCAGATTTATGGAAACATACACACTGGTGCCAATACCGATGAGCATACCAAAGCCCATCATAATAAGCATTACCGGGAAAATTACCGAAATACCCGACAATGCTTCTGCTCCAACTCCCTGTCCAATAAAGATTCTATCGACAATATTGTACAACGCATTTACGAAAACTCCAATAAATGCAGGGATGAAATATTTAAGCATTAGACGCCCAACATGGGCCACCCGTAATTCGTCAACGTTCTTCATGAAGAGCACAAAGGTAACTAATATGCGAAAACATTTACACTACTACTTTGTTTTGGCGTATTTTATACCTTAAATTTGCATACTCTGAAGGATTTAATATGAATAAGACAAAAATTAACCAGGCAATAAAAACCCAGCTTTTTTCGGCCGATAAGGATAAGGTGCTAGTTGCACTTAACAAGTTAAAAGAAAGTGGCAATAAAGATTATCTACCGATTCTATTTGAATTAATGGTAGCCGGTTGCGAAGCAGAAGTTGAAAAGCAAATACAAAAATTGCTGGGAACAATAAAAGACAAGGAAACGATTCCGGTATTTATAAGTGCTCTGCAAGAAGAGCATTTTAAGCCTATTCGTAAAAATTTAGCTACGGTTTGCTGGCAGAATGGACTTGATTTTTCGGACAACATTGAAGTTTTTGTCGACTTAGTTATCAACGAAAACTGGGAAACCGCTTTCGAAGCATTCACGGTAATCGATAACATGGAACATTTTCCTTCGCCGGAGGTAATGAAACCAATAAAATTAAAAATTGCCGGGGCATTAAAAGTTTCCGACGAAAAGCGGGCATACATGTTGGAAGAGTTATTAAAATTATCCACCTGATTGTTACCTACCTTGCACATTTCATCCAAAATATTGTTTTGCTCCATCCTGCTGCTTTTAGGATTGCAAAGTCGTGCGCAAAACGAAACTTACCTTCTTCCTTTTGACAGCCGGGTAGACATAAATCCTGCACTTGCCGGATTAAACAACAACAATTCGTACCACACCGGCAATCAGTATTACTTTGTAAACAGCGAGCAAACCTATAACCTCTTTTATGCGTCGTGGGATTCGTATTCCGATAAGTTAAAAGGAGGTGTGGCCCTGAATTTCAGCCAGGGAATGATAAGTGAGCAAGACATCAGTACATCATCGTTTGGATTTTCATACTCGGGTTTTCCAATAAAAACGAATAACGGGCAGCTACTTTTATCCGTTGGAACAGATATGGTTGTTGCTACCAAACAATGGACAGTTGCTTTTCTCGACCAGGTAATTCCAGACGAAAACGATGTACCTATTGGACCTGGCGAATCCTTTTTTCGCTATTTTATACTGAAACCAAAATTTGGATTTTTGTGGACTAACAACACCTTACAAATTGGTTTAACATCAGTAGTTTCACACAACAGGAATGTTTCTTATAACTTGATAGAATCAACAACCACATTGGGCTACACACTGTATATCTCGAAAAAGATCGACAAAAGAATTCGCGACCTTTACTCACGGCCTTTTCAACTAACGCCGGAACTCGTTGTTTTCTATCACGAAGAAGCCGTTATTAGCCGGCTCCGATTACTTTCGGAGCACACCGATAAAACATGGGGATTTTTCATTCAGAACGACTTTACAAACAATATCCATATACTGGGAGGAACAATTGGATACCGACAAAATTATATGCGTTTTAACCTGAATGCAGGTATGGGTATTCCGGGCATTTCTGATTACAATGCCTTTATGTGTGAGCTATCGCTAAATATTATTGTTCCGCCTTTTAGCCATTCAAAAAATAATCCCTGGGCGCCGAAGAAAAACTAATATGATTTTGTATTTTCACGACTCATTTTAAACCGGGAAAAACTTAATGTACTTCAAAAAGCTTTTACTTGCTCTCCTAGTATTGCCTTGTGCAGTTTTTGCTCAGGATCCCGGTTACTCGCAGTTCTTCGCCAATCCGCTTCATTTAAATCCCGCTTTTGCCGGAACCACCGAACGTCCGCGAATGGTAATTAATTACCGAAACCAATGGCCGCAACAGGGCAATTCGTTTACCACCTATTCGCTCTCCTACGATTTTCTTTTGAAAAAAAAGAATGCCGGTATTGGATTTCAGGCTTATCACGATCGCGAACCGAATAATATAATCACAACCAGTGCTGCAACAGTAGCATATTCTTACCACCTGCAAATAGGAATGGAAAGTTTTATGACTCTGGGGTTAAGTGCAGGTTTGGTGAGAAAACAATTCGACACGAACGGTTTGATATTTCCATCAGAAATCGACCAACTTTCCGGAGTTGTTTCTGGTTCAACCGGTGCCAATCTCTACGAAGGAAACACAACGTACCCCGACTTTACTATTGGAGCAGTAGGTCAGCACCGTCAGGTATTCTGGGGAGCCAGCATCCATCATTTAACCACGCCCGACGAATCAATTCACGAAGGAGACAATAAGGGAAAAGTTCCGATGAAAATAACCGTGCATGCCGGTACCCGACTGCACAAGTTTCACCACGATTTATTGTCGCGGCGTTTTACACTTTCGCCAAATATACTTTACCAACAACAAGGGACATTTAAACAGCTTAATCTTGGAATTTATATGATTGAGAAATCATTCTTATTTGGAGGTTGGTTCAGGAATAACATAGACACGCGCCCCGATGCAATTATTGCCTTAATCGGCTTTGCACGCAAAAAATTTCAGTTCGGATACAGTTTCGATTACACCCTGTCCGAACTATCAAATTACAGCTATGGATCGCATGAATTATCACTTACCTTTTTTGTAGGAACCAAAGGAGAAAATAAAATCAGAAATAAACTCCTTATTCCCATGCTCTAGCTTTTGCACTATATTTTTCTTCTTCATGGTCTAGCTCCCATGGTACAACAAAATGTTCTTCAGTACGAAAATCGTGTTGTCTTTTCGTTGGCGGATACTCCTTAAATACACGATATTCTTTCTCGGAGTAAGAACTAAATTTAAATTTACGCATCATCTCTTCTCGGTTTTTTCTTGTTACTTCACATTGTCACATCGCACTCCCCTGGATAAAAAATCAATAATGGGACAACAGTTGTTTATACGATTTGATGAGAGTAAAAGATACTAAGAAAGCTGATGAAAATCAATAAATTTAACACATTTTAGTGCAATCGATTGTATCAGAACAACAGGGTAACATTGCCTTTTTGTTTGTGCGATTCGCCTCTGAAATCGTTATATTCCAACACCCACGTATACACCCCGGACGGAGCAAAATTTCCATTGTACATTTTGCCGTCCCAACCATTTTCCTGGCTGTTTGATTCAAAAACAACTTCGCCCCACCTGTTAAAGATCAACAAATTGTATCCTTCATTTACAACGCCTTCGGCATACAATCTGAATTCCTGATCTTCCTGCGATGCAGCATTGGGCGAAAAAGCAGTTGGCGGATTTAATTTATCAAAAGCAACACTTAGCTGCTTTACAATGGTATCGGTACAACCAAAACTGTTGCCGGCTTCGAGCGACACATTATAAACTCCCATTGCATTGTAACGATGTACAGGATCTGTTTCATCAGTAAAAATACTATCGCCAAAATCCCACAAATAAGAAATTGCGGCGTGAGTAGTGTTTGTAAAATCAATCTGAGGATCGGTAATTAATACTTCTTTCGGATAAAAATCAAATCCGGACATTGGAACCGGATACACTTTTACCAATGTATCATAAACGGCTGTATTTTCGCATCCGTTAATATCGAGCACGGTAAGACTGATATCAAAAGTTTTTCGTATGTCTTCCAGATTTAGAAATGTATGAGTTGGACTTTGATCTGTAGATGTGTTCTCATCATAAAAATTCCACCAATACGACTCAGCCGGTTTATTCGTGCTTGCCATAAACTCAGCAATTAGCGGTGAACACCCTTCTGCATTATCAACCTCGACGATAATATCTGGTTTTACTTTTACTTTCATCGCCAACGATGAGTCAATACATCCCTGCTCATTTACTTTTAATGCAACTGAACGGTCAATATTTTCAAATCCCAATGGAATGGTAACACTGTCTAAACCAATTCCCGATTCAAATTCGGCTCTGTTGTAGTACCAGGTAAACTCGGTGGCTTCAACCGTATCTCTAATAAACGACAGCTGAAGATTGTAACCATAACACTCGTTGGAGTCGAGATCAAAAATCGCTTCAGGTTGATTATGAAACTCAAACATCACTGTATCGGTGTACGGACAACTGGCCTCATCAATAGTATTCAGCTGAAAATAATATTTGCCATAATCATTTACCGTGATTGTAGGCTTTGTGGTTAAAGAATCGTCGACAGTAACAGCTGCATCCAAGGGAATTAGTTCGACCAACGGATCAGAATCCTGAAAAATCAAATCAACAGTAGCCGACATCGAACCGCAAAACAGTGTTTGAACTTTGGAATAGTCCAGTTCAGGACGTTTGCTTTCGCGTACCTCGATATATGCCGTAGCCGACAATTTCAATTCAATATCTTCCATTCCACCAAATTCTACCACATATCCTTGTGGGTAGTAATAACCATCAGGATCAAGCTTATCACCTTCGTCCGACAGATCGTTCCATGATTTTGCTTTGCTCCCCGGAGCAACTACCATGTGTGCATAGTTTTCGTAGTCTCCCCACGATTTTCTTAAGTTATTAGGTTCTTGATTATTCCAATTTGCATAATTCCCGCCAACAGTATTGCCATTAGCAGTTCCCTGCCAAAACTGTGTACCTGCCTCTGGTCCTGTGGCCCATACCCATTTTCCCTGAGTTTTTGCATCATTAGCTCCAATCCAGCCAACTCCGTCAATTTTCGAATAAATAAAATCATTTTCTACACTCGACAAGATTGTAGCCAAATAGCCCTGAAGCCCATAATAAGTCATTTTTTCGGCTTCTGCTTTGGCCGCTGTCCATCGGATTCCACGTTTAGCAATAAACTGGTAGAAATGTTTGGTATGAGGTAAATAATCGGCATCAAGTAATCCAATTGCAAATGTTCTGATACCAGCACTTCTGGTCCCACTCTGATTGTAATAAAACACTTTCGAAATGGCATCCCGGTATTGTTCTTCAGTACCAACGCCACTTATTTCCAGTGTTCCTTTAGAGTCCTTCCAAATATACTGCAACGGGGTAACAACTTCATAACCCAGTTTGTCTTCTCCTTTTTCATAGTTTACAATCGACACCTGCATTCCCTTATCATCGGCGTCAACCTGAATATTTTGCAGGGAAATATTAGGAGCTACGTAAACCGAATCGGAGCAATATACAATTGGATCAGTGTCGGCATTATCGATAACCGGAACCTCAGTTTGCCCCAAAACAAAACCGGTACTTCCCCAAAAGCATAACAATACGCCAAGAAATACCGGTTTTAATTTTATCATATTTTGCCCGTGCTTATTTTCTATTCGAGAAATATTTCATGAATTGAGAACGCTCGTAAACCATCGGATCGGGGATGTTTTTATACGAAAGACGGCCTCTGAAATCTTCGATCTTTTTAAAGTTCCACTTCTTCATAAATGCGGTAAGGTCTTCTAACATGCCATTAACCACCTGTGCACCGTTTACATACAAAGTTGAACAAATCTGTGCCACCTGTGCACCGGCCAGCAATTGTTTAATTACAGCATCGCCATCGTGAATTCCAGTTGAGGCGGCAATATCCAAATGCGTAACCGACGATGAAACAATACCCACCCAGCGCAACGAACGACGCAAATCGGATGGAGAACTAAATACTTCTGAAGCTACCAATTCCAGTTTATCCAGGTTAATATCCGGCTCGTAAAAACGATTAAACATTACCACGCCGGCAGCACCATTGGCTTTTAGCTTATCGGCCATTCCAATAATATTGCTGTGGTTCAAACCAAACTTAACCGATACCGGAATACTCACTTCGCTCTTTACTTTTTCAAGCACATCGAGGTAAAGCTGCTCTATCATTCCCGGCTTTTCATGACGGTCGGTTGGCAAATAAAAAATATTCAGTTCGATGGCATCGGCACCGGCCTCTTCAAAATCTTTGGCAAACGTGGTCCATTCTTTCGACGACACACAATTTACACTCGCAATAATTGGCACATCAACAGCTTCCTTTGCCTTTTTTACCAGCTCAAGATGTTTGGTTACCGTATTGTCGCGCATGTAATTTTTAATGTAATCTTCAGCCTCAGGGTAGCCAACATTTTGCTGATCTTTTGCCAGCATATTGGTCACCTCGTTGTTTATCTGCTCCTCGAAAATCGATTTCAACACGATAGCACCAATACCGGCATCGGCAAGTTCTTTAATTCTTTCAACCGAACTGGTTAGTCCCGAACTGGCGGCAACCAAAGGATTTTTCAGCTTTAGCCCGAGGTATGTAGTCTCTAAATTTGCCATAATAAAAGTTTATAGTTTGCAGTCAGCGCTCAAAGGTCGGAAATATTTCGTGCCTTTACCCGCTGTTCTTATTTCAATAAATCTGTCTGTTTCAATAGTTTCGTGCTCCAAAAATTTTACTTCCCACACGAATCATCGTGCTCCCCTCCTCAACAGCTAAGGGATAATCACCCGACATTCCCATTGAAATTTCGGTGAAAAATTTGGAATCGGAAAAGTATTTATTTTTCAGCGAATTAAAAATACCTTTTAACACGCGAAATTCATTCCGCACCTGATCTTTATCATCTGTATAAGTAGCCATTCCCATTACGCCGATAACCCGTACGTTTGTTAGCTGCTTAAATGCATCGGACGACAGTAAAACATCGGCCTCATCAGACGACAAACCAAATTTGGTCAATTCTTCAGCAATATGAAACTGCAACAATACATTAATTATCCGATCGTTTTTAATGGCCTCTTTATTGATGGTTTTTAACAGCTTAATGGAATCGACTCCGTGAATAAGCGAGATAAACGGAGCAATATATTTTACCTTGTTCGATTGCGGATGTCCGATAAAATGCCACTCAATATCTTTGGGCAGTTCTTCGTATTTTTTGGTTAAATCCTGTACTTTATTTTCGCCAAAAATGCGATGACCGACATTGTAGGCTTCCAAAATATCCTCGTTGGGCTTTGTTTTTGAAACCGCTACCAGTCGTACATTTTCTGGCAAACTTTCCGTAATTTCTTTTATATTTTTCCCAATATCCATCCCTCGCACGAATTTGACGTAAAAATAGAAATAAAGTTGGAAACCCTTCAATGATCAGCGTTCAAAGTTGGAAGCAAAATATCAGGCATTTTAATACTTTTGCAGCACAGGATGAAGGAAAACAAAACGATAATATCGGAAATGAATAAACTGGGCCGCCGGAACGAGGCTTTTGTTTTTGTAATCGATTTTGACACATCAAAAGCTAAGCTCTTCAGACCCGACGAAACGGATAAAATTTGGTGGCAAGCGAATAATCAATCGAATTATGCCCAGCCAACAACTGATGAAAAAGAAATAGAATGGGAAACAGAGCCGGTTTCATTCAGCCATTATAAAAAGGGATTTGATCTTGTTCAACACCATATCCACAACGGCGATACATATTTACTGAACTATACACAGCCCACAACGATTAAAACCAACCTCTCGCTGGAGGAGATCTATCACCATAGCGAGGCGCGTTATAAAGTGCTGCTGAAAGATAAGTTTGTATGTTTCTCGCCCGAGATATTTGTGCAGATCGATGCCGGAAAAATTTCGTCGTACCCTATGAAAGGAACGATGGATGCTTCGTTGCCCAACGCCAAAGAGCGAATTTTAAACGACTCGAAAGAGCTGGCCGAGCACAATACTATTGTAGACCTGATACGAAACGACCTGAGCCTGGTAGCCGAAAATGTAACGGTTGAAAAATTCCGTTACCTGGAGCGGCTAAAAACCAACCAGCGCGATTTGTGGCAGGTTAGTTCGAAAATAAGCGGCAATCTGCCCGAAAACTATACGGAACAAATTGGTGATATTATTTTTAAAATGTTGCCTGCCGGATCAATATGCGGTGCACCAAAAAAGAAAACCGTGGAGATTATTAAAGCAGCCGAAAACTACGACCGTGGCTTTTACACCGGTATTTTTGGCTATTTCGACGGGCAAAACCTTGATAGCTGTGTACTAATACGCTACATTGAAAAACAGGATAACCGACTGGTATACAAAAGCGGCGGAGGAATAACTTTTTTAAGCAATGCCGAAAGCGAATACGAAGAGTTGGTGAAGAAAGTTTATATTCCGGTTTTTAGGAAGGACTGAGGGGTTGATGGATTGATGGATTGATTTGTGAATGCTTTAATGCAGAAATGCTTTAATGGATAAATTGAAAAACTGATAAATTGTTACGTTGCCTACTGCTATTTGGCATTTGCCTATTCCTATTAACTCGGGGCTCGTAGCTTGTAACTCGATACTCGCAGCTAGTAGCTCGCGGCTCGTAGCTAAAAAACTATGCAATTACTTGAAACCATAAAATGTAAAAACGGGAAACTCCACAACCTGGAATATCACCAGGCTCGGTTTGATTTGGCGCGAATGAAATACTTTCCCGATGAACCAAAGCTGAAGTTGGAGGAGCTAATTGAGATACCTGAAACTTGTTTAAAAGGACTTTTCCGTTGCCGGGTGGTATATGCCGAACAGCTTGAAAAGATCGAGTTCCTGCCTCACCAATATCGTTCTATCAACAGCATCCTCCTGATTGAGGACAACAGCATTGAATACCGCAACAAATACACCAACCGTAAACAACTGCAGCATTTATACAACCAACGCGGCAATTGCGACGATATTCTTATCGTACAAAACAATTGCATAACCGACAGTTTTACCGCCAACCCAATTTTTTTTGATGGCAAAAAATGGTGGACACCCGACACTCCCCTGCTTCCCGGAACGCAACGTGCACGCCTACTTGTCGAAAATAAAATTTCGGTTTGCCACATTACTATTGATGACCTATCCCGTTATATAAAAATAGGTTTGATAAACGCCCTGCAGGATATGGACGATATGCCGGTGGTGCCTGTTGAAAGGATTAGAACAAATGACAAATAATTAAGCAAGAGTACATTAAAACTTGACTTTTAGTTTTATTTAACGTAACTTACTTAACAAAACAACTTCTAATTAATCCTTTAATCAACCAAAATGGCTAAAACTCAAACAGTATTTTACCCTAATTTTTTGCGAATACCCTTTCAATAAGTGCGAATTGTTTCACAATAACCCCGGATTGCTCCTCAGAAAAATCGGATCGCTTCTCAGGAAGCCCGGATTGCTCCTCAGAAACCGCGAATTGTATATCAGAAAGCCCGAATCGTTCCTCAAAAGCGTCGGATTGTTGCTCAAAGACCGCGGATCGCCTCTCAGAAAGTACGGATTGAACAGCAGAAACAACAAATTACTCCTCAACAAACAATAGTAAAGTTTGGGGAATCATTATTAACTTAAAACATACAAAATGAAACAAATTCAAATTGATCGAAAACACATGCTGGATGATACGCTGGCATACCTCGACACCCGTTCAACTTTGTGGAACAGTATTGCCAAAATTGGCGAAGTAAAAAACAAATTGACACAGTTAAGTCTGGCTATCGACACTTCGGCCATGCAGCAGGAGCAATCGAAGGTAACACTTGGTAAGGTTAAAGCGGAACTAAAACGCACTATTGCCGACAAAGCTGATGTATTAAACGACGTGGTAGAAGTTTTTGCACTGATGAACGGCAACGAAAAGCTTGCCGAAAAAATGGCCGACAGTGCTTCCGATCTGTACCGGATGAAATACGACGATATGCAGCGCCGTGTAAAAGTAATAATCGACAGTGCCACCGAACACCAGGAAGAACTTATTGCAGAATACGGACTTACAGCTGAACAAGTTACCGACCTGCAGAACGACTACGACCGATTGAATGAACTAAGCGGACAACCCCGCGAATACCAAATTAGCTCGGCCGTGGCCACCCAGACGCTCGAAGAACTGTTTACTGAGGTAAATAACCTGCTGGAAAATCAGCTTGATAACCTGATGAAAGTATTTAAACGCCGGGATGCGGCTTTTTATATGGGGTACGAGAAGGCGCGTATGGTAGTGAATCATTAAAATTTTCGGCTTGCACTAAAAACTACAAAAAGGCTGTTCAAATGGACGGCCTTTTGTTTTTGGCATTTGAGGTATAAATAATTGAAATGAACTTAAGATATACGATATGTGCATCTTAGATGTGTAAACTATAAAAAAGATACCACCACCGTTAGCTGCGAGGCACTACATCCGAAAATCACTTTTCCACACAACAAACCGTTCCGGTTCAAACAAGGCCTCAACTTCTGTAAGGAAGGTGGAAAAATTGGGCAATCCTCGTTGCACTTGTTTTGTTGTATCCGGTCCAACACCGCAAAACATTTGCTTTAACTCATTAGCCCGCACTATTGCAGCATCAACGAACTGCTTTTTTATTAAAGCTTTCATGTACTGATAAAGCAAACCGGGAACGGGCACTGCATACAAATAACCGGGCTGTACATTGGTGCGGTAAATGTTTTTAAATGCCTCTTCTGCCTCGTTCAGTTTGCCGGCAAAAACCAAAGCCATTGCCAGATTATACCAATCGTGCCGAAAGTTTCCTGTCTGGCATGCCTTTTCAAGATACGCCAGACTGTCTTTGTATTTTTTACGCTTGTAAAATGCTAACCCACACACCCGGTTTGCGCGGAAACTCATTTCCCTATTTCGTGAACTTGCTAAAGCTTGTCCAAGCTTTAGTGCCTCCTGGTATTTTCCACTATTTAATGCACGCTCTGCTTTATTTAATCGCCGATTCTTTAATAAAATTAAATGCATACTCAACTAGCTTACTGCTTTCCGTTCAACAATTACCATTCAAACGAGACCGTCTCGCCTTTCTTCAAATCAATTTCTTTTTCTTTTCCCTGACACACAAGTTTTGTGCTTCCTCCGGCTTTGGACAAGACTGTTACGCCGTTCAATTTTCCTTCACTCCAGTCCATTGAAATTTCGAAACCGCCACGGGCACAAATGCCGCTAACAGAACCTTCGGGCCATGCATCAGGCAAAGCTGGCAATAAATCGATGCGATTTTGGTGCGATTGCATCAACATTTCGATAACACCGGCAGAACCACCAAAATTACCATCGATCTGGAACGGCGGATGTGCATCGAATAAATTCGGGTAAGTTCCTCCACCCTGACTGTATTGTGTATCCTCACCCGACGGATCGACATAACTCAATAACTCGCGATACATTTTGTAGGCACGGTTTCCGTCGAGCAAACGTGCCCACAGGTTTATGCGCCAGCCTTTCGACCAGCCTGTTGTTTCATCGCCTTTAATTTCGAGCGTTGTTTTACAGGCCTCTGCCAGATCGGGTGTTTCATCTGGATTAATATGATTGCCCGGATGCAGACCAAACAAATGCGACTGGTGACGGTGTTTCGGATCAGCATCTTCCCAATCGTAATACCACTCCTGCAGATTGCCTTTTTTACCAATCTGGTAGGGATACATTTTTTCCAGCGCCTGTTCCATATCTGTCCTGAATTCAGCATCCACATTCAGAACTTTGGTTGCCTGAATAGTCTGTAAAAAGCATTCTCTTATCATTGCAAGGTCGGCGGTTCCACCATAAAGTGTAGCTCCGCGGTAGCCTTTATCAGTTATGTAATTGTTCTCGGGGGAAGTAGACGGCGAAGTAATGAGATTACCATTTTTATCTTCCACCATCCAGTTTAAACAAAATTCAGCAGCACCTTTCATCAGCGGGTAACCTTCGTTTTTCAGGAAATCGATATCCTGCGTAAACTGGTAGTGTTCCCACAAATGTGTACTCAGCCACGGACCGCTCATATTCCAGCAAGCCCACACCGGATCACCTTCGCCAAAACCGCCAACAGGATTACTCATAGCCCAGATATCCGAGTTATGACATGATGCCCAGCCTTTATCAACACCATAAAATGTTTTTGCAGTTACGGCCCCCGTTTTTGCCACATTGCCAATAAATGACAAAAGCGGACGATGCATTTCACTCAGGTTGCCCGTTTCGGCCATCCAGTAATTTTCTTCCACGTTAATATTCATGGTGTAGTTACTGCTCCACGGCGGTTGCAAATGCGGGTTCCAAAGTCCCTGCAAATTGGCAGGAACACCTTCGGTTCTCGAGCTGGCAATCAACAAATAGCGGCCATACTGGAAATACAGTACTTCCAGATTTTTATCCTCAGCTCCACTGAAATATCTTTTCAATCGTTCGTCGGTAGGTAATTCGGGTGCTGTAGTTTCTCCCAAATCGAGCTGAACGCGGTTCATTAACGAACTGTAATCAGCAATATGAGCTTCTTCAATTTCTTCAACACTTTTTTTATCCGCGTTAATCAATTGTTTTTGCGCAATTGCTTTATTGTCCAAACCGTCCTTTGCCGGATCTTTATCAAAACCGTTAAAACTGGTTGCGATCGAAACATAAAGTACAGCTTCGCTTGCTCCCGAAACTGTTAATACACTATCCGTATACAGTGAGTTTCCACCGTTGCTCTCCACTTTCATATAAGTGGAAAAGTGCGTTCCACGGTTTTCATCAAATTGAATCGGAGCCTCATCTCCCGCGTGGTAATTTGGCAGTGCCTGGTACGGTGCATATCCTTCTACCTTTAAGACGTTGTTGTCTGCCGATGTATTGAATCGCAACTGGCTATCGAATTTAACAGCAAAGTTCAATGCATCTTTTTTATCGGCGCTTAGTTTCACCACCATAACCTGATCGGGATACGAAACAAAATACTCGCGTTTATAAATAACTTCATCTACTTGATAGGATGTTGTTGAAACAGCCTTATCGATATCCAGCTCTCGATGGTAATTTTCCACATTCCCATTGTGTTGAAAATTTAAAAACAACGTACCCAGCGGCGCATACGATTGAGAATATTTCCCCATTAAATGGTGATTCAATTTATCCGCCAACTCGTAGTCTTCGTTAGCCAAAGCTTCACGTATTTCAGGTATAAATTTGTAGGCCTCCGGATTCATATACGGATCAACCGGCTCGCCCGACCAAAGTGTTATATCGTTCAGGTATATTTTCTCCGATTCCACGCCGCCAAAAACGGAAGCCCCCATTTTGCCGTTTCCAAGCACCAGACTTTCCTCAAAATACGTGGCAGGTTTATCGTACCACAATACATGTGTTGAAGTAGCCTCTTCAACAGCGGATTCGTTACAACACGACTGGCCAAAAAAAAGCAAACCAAAACTGATTAAATATAAAAGATGGTTGAGTCGATTCATAGGTTATTATTTTCAGAGTAGTTAATGCATTTCTACAATTAGCCGCAAAATACAAAATAATTGATGTCAATTAAATAAAAAAGGCCCTGCAAAATTGCAGAGCCCATTAACCTATCCTTGTTAATGAAAAAATGAAATCGGAAAAAGGGAATCGACTGGTTAGATCTGACTCCCAAGTGGTATTAGGTATTAATTGGTATGGGTGTTCCCTTTTTACTGGGACAACATTATTTTATATTTTAATTCCAAAGCTTTTTATTGGGAAACTTGTCCATTGTCAGGTCAAGTACTCCGCCATTCATTATATCTTCATGTGATATGCCAGGCTTATTAAGTTGTTTCCCGCTCATTGTTGCCGATTGAATATATTTATTATCAGCAGAAACGTTATGAGCTCTTATTTCAAAAGTTTTTCCATTTCCCAAATCAATGGAGATCTGTTCGAATAAAGGACTGCCTAGTGAATATTTCGGATTTCCCGGTGTAACAGGATAAAATCCCATGGATGAGAATACAACAAATGATGTAAGTCCACCTCCATCTTCATCTCCCGGAATTCCCATCAGATCGTTACGGAACCACTCATGCAATAAATTCCTGATCAACTTTTGTGTTTTCCAGGGCTGGCCTGCATAATTGTATAAATATGGAATATGTAATGAAGGTTCGTTTGCCATTGTAAATTGCCCTACATTTCCCGTTTGATCGGGAAGTTGTGTATAAAATTCTCGTTTGCCCCTTCCCATAGGCGTTGTGAACAAGGCATCAAGATTCTCCGCGAATTCGTTCTTTCCTCCCATTAAACTTATTAAATCAGGTATGTTGTGCTGAACATCCCAACGATAGGTCCACCCGTTATTTTCATCGTAATAATCGCGTGCACCAATGCCCCCGGAGAAACGGTAATCAAAAGGTTCAATAAATTTTTCATTCTGATCTTTCGGATGGAAAAATTTTGTTTCAGGATGGAACAGATTCCGGTAATTAAAAGAAGCTTTTGAGAAATATTCGTAATCCTCTTCTTTTCCAAGTTCTTTTGCAATTTGAGCCAGACACCATTCATCGTACGAAGTTCCGAGCGTAACCGCAACTGTCTGGCGACGTTCAAAACGATTAACTTCCGGAACAGTTTCTTCTTCTCCTTCGTGTAAAGCGGGAATAAAACCGTGCTTCTTATAAAACTCATCCAGTTCCCCGGCAGGTTTTCCCGACCAGGGAGATAATGTTTTTTCAGTGATTGCTCTTTTACAGGCTTCGTAAGCTTTTTCTATATCAAAATTTGTTAATCCCTTTCGGTAAGCATCAATTACTGAAGCAACTCCATGATTTGAATTCATACGGCGGCTATCGCCTGTAATCTCGGGGAATGTTGGCCACCAGAAATGATTCATTTGCTCCGACATCAACACGAATGAATTCAGAATATCTTCTTCTTTTTCAGAATCGATCAATACTCTTAATGGATGATGGGCGCGATATGAATCCCAAATCCAGTCGTCGGTATAAAACGGACGTCCGTCATCGTCATGAACTTTCCCATCGAAAGCGCTGTAATATCGGCCTCCTTCTGAAATACAAACAGGACGTTCATAACAGCGGTACAACGAGGTATAGAATACCGTTATATTGTCTTCCGTTCCTCCATCAACTTTAATCTTACCCAACTCATCGTTCCAGATCTTTCTTCCCGCATTTTGTAATTCAGCTACCGATTTACCTGAAACTTCACGCTCCATATTGGCATTGGCCTGTACTTCATCAATAAAAGAAATACCATAATGGATATTCAACTGTTTTGTTTCTTTCGGATACTTTAATACTAGCGCGCTATTATTTCCGTCAGCTTTATTTGCTTCAGTTAATTTTCCATCTGCCAATTGATAAACTTGTCCGGGTTTCTCATTTAATATCAGATAGATGTAGACTTTTGTGTTGTTATTTAGTAACTGGTATCCGCTTAACGATTTTCCATCCCATTTTAAAGTTCCGTTTCTTGAACTCAAAACCAAATATGCAGGTTCATCTTTTTTATATCTAATTTCATAGGCTGCAGATTGATGAGACAAGCCATATTTAACGTTTATCTCTTGCTGGTCTAAATATACAGAATACGAATACGGAGTGAGTTTTTCCAGGTCGTAACTGTAATGAATCACAGGTTTTAATCCACTTTCATTTCCCTGGAACGGACTCAGACTAAATGCCGAACTCCCACGATGACTTGTAACTATTAGTGGTAAAGCATGTAATTCGGGCTGGGCAAAATCGCCACGTTCAGGATATACGCGTAATAAACTGTTTGGTAAGTGTATTGTAGGAAAAGTGGGAACCAGAAGATGACTGATATTTCCAATATATGGATTTACATAATCAACCGGATCTTTTGTTGCAGTATTGCTTTTCGTATCCTCTTTCGAGCAGGCAACAAAAAACAAAGCAATGAAGATTATATATTTAATTGAATTAATCATTTCTTTTAATTTTTAGATTAATTGGCCAGAGGTTTATTTATACTGATAAAACCAATCTAATGATTGATCAGACCTTCTTTTCCTTCGTTAATAACCTTTAAGATTAATTCGCCAAACAAAGTATTTGCCCATGCAAACCACGAACGGGTAAAGTTCGAAGGATTGTCTTTATGAAAAGTCTCGTGCATAAAACCGGTATCGGCATCAGTGTCTCGCAGTGTTTTTATGCACCATTCTATTTCCTGATCATCCGAACTGGTCATAGCCCGCATTATAATAGCCATAGGCCAGATCATGTCATACCCCACATGCGGTCCGCCAATTCCTTCTGCAGCTTTTCCTTTAAAGAAATACGGATTATCTTCACTCCATACCAGTTCCCGTGTATTTTTGTAAACAGGATCATCTTTTGAAACACTGCAGAGATAAGGTAAAGCCAGCAAACTTGGCACATTTGCATCGTCCATAAACGTATGATTTCCGAAGCCGTCAACTTCAAACGCATACACCGTTCCGTATTTTGGATGCTCAACAATAGCGTATTCTTTAATTGCTTCTTCAACTTCATCGGCAAATACCACACATGTTCTTGCAAAGGCTTTATCTCCGGTTACTTCTGAGCTGATTTCAGCCAATTGACGCAGCGAAACAACTGCAAATAAATTCGAAGGAATAAGAAATCCATAAGTCGATGCATCGTCCGACGGGCGGAATGAAGAGTTGATCAGACCAACCGGTTTTAGCGGACGACCATAACCATGATTTGATAAAGTATCGTGCTGGGCAGCTGTTTCACGTTGAAATTTATAGGGTCCCAGATCTTCGATACGCTGTTGTTCTTTAAACGTATTTACAATTAATTCTGCAGCCTTTTGCCAGTCAGCATCAAATACCGATTTGTCGCCGGTAGTTTTCCAGTAATTATAGGCCAAACGAACAGTGTAACACAATGAGTCGATTTCCCATTTTCGTTCATGAAGACCTTGTTTCATATCGGTAAGGTCGCTCATCCAATGCACCTCTTCTTCCTTTGTTTTATTGAAGGCATTAGCGTACGGATCAAGCAAAACACACTGGGTTTGCCGATTTACGACTCCTGCAATCAGGCTTTTTAAATGTTCGTCTTCACTCGTAAGCGGTAAATAGGGCCAAACCTGTGCTGTCGAGTCGCGCAGCCACATGGCATGAATATCACCTGTAATTACAAAAGTGTCAGGTTTACCATTTTTAGTGCCGTATTCAACGGTAGTGTCCAGCGTATTTGGAAAACAGTTCTCGAACATCCAGGCAAGTTTCGGGTCTTTGATCTTTGCTTTAGCGGCAATTATGGTTTCTTCAACCGCTTTAGAAGTAAAATGTCTTTCACCTAGTGCAGGACGCATTGAACTGTATTTGTTTGTTAAAGAACCAGCTCCAAAAGAAAATGGAACTGAAGCCATCAGTCCGGCAACACTTAATGTACTTGTTTTAATAAAATTTCGTCTATTTGTCATTTTTCCATTTTTATGGGCACGAAGAGTTCATTATGAACCACATAGTGATTGGGAAATCATTTTGCAAAATGCATGCGGGGATTCTTTTAAAAGAGACTGTCTTTTCCGACAGTCTCTTTTATTTAGATTTCTTGGAAGATCTTATTGTTGATCTTTCGTTTGAAATATCCTATTACCTGGAAGCATATCCCTCATTTTGAGTAAGATTTGGGTTACGTTGCAATTCATTTAAAGAGATTGGAAATACCAAATCAGTTTCTTTAAATGTAGCACCTGCGGCATTCTCAGCACCGATCAAATCAACATAGGTAACACTTCCTTTTTCTGTTTCTGAAATAACTGGGAATTTCATTGTACGTACACAGTCGTCCCAAATTTTAAATTCCAACGGGAATTCACGCAATCTTTCTGTCCAACAAGCTTCAATAAACTCCTGATTCGACAGGCTCAGTAATTCTGCTTTTATTTCATCTTCGGTTTTTCCTTCAGTGTTGGCACGTACCTTAACTTTCGCCAGGTAAGTTGTAGCTTCATCGGTTACTCCTTCAGTTTGAGCAACTGATTCGGCGTAATCTAAATACGCTTCGGACAAACGATAGAAGTTCCAGTCTTTTGTTCCGATACCTGTATTTAACAGCGCATCTTCGTCGAAATAATACCAGCAACCGGCTTGTCCTTCAGGAGCAGTCCAGGTTTTATCGTTTGTTGGATTGGTATATTCCCAATGGAAGAACTGGTTAGGCCGAATACGAAGATCGTTTTCATCGTAAACATTCAGGAAACGGTCAATCGGGCCATAAGTTCTTTCAAAAATTGAATAAGTTCCGAATACAGCTGTTGCCGACGATGTGAATGCATAAGTTGGTCTCCATGAGCTGTTGGCAATACTGGCATCGTATTCCAAACTGTAAATTACTTCATCCAAATCATCGGTTGTACGCAACTGGTTAAAAGCACTGTTTTCAGCTAAGTCGCTGTTTTCAGCTAAAGCATGAGGAGAATCAATAACCATTTTGGCATAAGTTTTTGCATTGGCATAATCTCCCTGATAAAAATATACATCAGCCAAAGCCATAGCAGCTACGTATTTCGAAATACGGTGTCCGTTTGATGCAAATGTTACTGCCGGTAAATCCTCAACAGCGTCGATCAAGTCCCTTTCAATCTGCTCGTAAACAGCTGTTGCAGCTGTTCTTTCAGGATACAGGTTCTCTAAAGTTGCAGGCTCCAGTAATAACGGAACGTCGCCAAATGTTTTTACCAAATAGAAATAGTTGAATGCCCTGAAGAATTTGGCTTCCGCAATTAAGGTGCTTGCAGAGCTTGCACTCATTTCAATACCAGGGATACTGGCAATGGCATTATTCGCCACATTAATGGTGCGGTAACTGTTATCCCAAATATCATCAGAAGTTCCTGAGATTTCATTTGTATGCCCTTGACGGGTAAGCAAACGTGAATATCTACACACTACTTCCTGACCTTCGTAACTATTGATGAAATAGCCAGTTAACATTCCTAGTATCGATGATTTAGAGCCAATATATGCGCTTGATGCATGTGCAATTCGGATTGTTGCCCCGTTGCGGTACAAATAGTTTACGTTCTCGGTTGCCTGAGATTCGGTTTTATAATAATCCACATCTGTAAGAGATGATTTTGGACTTTCTTCCAGAAACTCATCGCATGAGGTCAACGTAAAGACCCCTATTAATAAGAATAATATTATCTTTTTCATGATCGTTCTAATTTAATTCATTAAAAAGTTACGTTTACACCAAATGTCCATGTTCTGGCTCGTGGATACGAGAAGAATGTCATGTTTTGTCCAAACTGGCCACTTCCCTGCGATGTAGATTCAGGATCGTAACCGTTAAAATCGTCGGAACATAACAAGAATGCATTATTCACATTCGCATAAACTCTCAATGCAGCAATACCCATCGACTGGCAATAGTTTGCAGGAATAGTATAACCAAACTGAATAAGGTTAGCTCTCAGGTATGAACCATCTGCAATCCAGCCTGAATCAACAGTTGTATTTTGTCCGGCATGGCCAGAATTTGTCAAATAGATAGCTTGTTGCATGGTATTCGGATTCGTACCATCGTAAGCATCGTAAAGGATATTTGATAAACCATTGGTGATACCAAAACGGTCGTAAGTTGAGTGGTAAAACTGTTGCATTGTTTCAACACCCCATACAAATTGTAAATCAACAGTTAAGTCGAAGTTTTTGTACGAGAAAGTATTGATAAAACTACCCGTCCAATCCGGCATACCTTTACCAATAATTTCTTTTTCATTGGTACGTTTTGCACGGCCAATCTGGTCTCTTTCAATTTCACCGGCTTCGAAATCTTCTTCAGTGTAAACTCCAAGTCGTTTGTAACCATAGAAACTACTCAGATTCTCACCCACACGCAAAATACTTTCTGAACCACCAACCCAGTAGTTCATTTCAATATCTTCGTCGTTGTCACCAAGACTAAGAATTTCGTTTTTGTTGTAATTCAGATTTAACGTAGAATTCCAGGTAAAATCGGCAGTTCTAACCGGTGTAGCATCAACCATAATATCCAGACCCTGATTTTTTACAGATCCAATATTTTTGAAGATCGAACTAAAACCAGAAGATGTTGGAAGCGGTGTATCCAGCAATAAATCAGTTGTTTTCTTGTAGTAGTACGATACGTCGAAATTGAGTTTATTATCAAATACACCTAAGTTGACACCAAAGTCCCATTGCGCTGTTTTTTCCCATTTCAAATCAGGGTTAGCAAACGAGTTAATGTATGAATAAGGCGAACGAGAACCATTGATCAAGTATGTTCCTGAACTAACAGAAGCCAACGAATTGTATGGGCCAATTTCAGAGTTACCAGTTATACCGTAGCTGGTATGTACTTTAAGCAGATCGATCAGGCCACTGTCTTTCAGGAAATCTTCCTGCGACATGTTCCAGGCCAAACCTGCTGATGGAAAAAACGCGTATTTATTGTTCTCTCCAAACTTAGAAGAACCATCGTAACGACCGGTAACAGTTGCCGAGTATCTATCTTTCAGCGTGTAAGCCACTCTTAAAAAGTAAGAGTTCATTGCCCAATCGTTATAGTCTGATTCCGGAGACGAAGGATTTGTTCCTGCTCCCATATTGTACCATTCGTAGAAATCATCACTGAATCCTTCAGTACGTGAACGATCCCGGTTGTAGGTACGTTTTTGCCACGAAAGACCAGCCATTGCATTCAAACGATGATCGCCAACTACCTTTTTATAAGTCAGGTAAGTTTCTTCCTGCCAGTAGAAAGTATTGGTGTGTTCAATCTCAGCCCATCCGTTTGGCATTGAAATGTTGTTCAATAAAATGGATGAGTAACCTTTATAGGTTCGGTTATGACTGTCGATACCAAACTGTGTTTTCAAATCTAATCCTTCCATCAGGTGGAATGTTAAAGCTGCATTACCAAAGATTTGAGTATTGTAGTTCATTCGTTTCTGCAAATCCAAAATCATTGCAGGATTCGACATACCCTCGAATCCAAATGTATCAGACAGCGATGAAGTTGACGAAGTAGTGTAATTACCATCAGCATCTTTAACCGGCAACCAAGGCAACATCTCAATCATTGTACGTCGTGCTTCTTGCCCGCCACCGGTTTCCGGTGTATATCGTCCCCACGAGTGGTTAACCATTAAGTTTACGCCGGTTGATAACCATTTTGTAGGTTCGCCGTCGTAAGTAAGTTTTGCATTTACCCTTTTGCTGTAGGTGTTATTCACTACTCCCTGCTGGTCAGTATAATTCAGGAAAGCACCTGTTGATGACGTTTTACCGGCCTGCTGAATATTTAACTGATGATTGTGAGAGATAGCTGTTCTGGTAGCTTCTTTTTGCCAATCGGTGTCGTATAGCGGATTACCTTGTGAATCGAAATAATTCAGGTCGGTAAACCAATCCGTACGATCAAGCGACCAGTCATACCCCATGTAGTTATTTTCATTTTCCAGACCGATCATAAATGCATCAGTCCACTCCTGAGCATTCAGAACATCCATAAAACGAGCAACTGTGCTAACACCAACAGATCCCTGGTAACTTACCGTAGTTCCTTCGCCGCCGGTTTTCCCACGCTTGGTGGTTACCAAAATAACGCCATTTGCACCACGAGCACCATAAATAGCAGTTGCAGAAGCATCTTTCAATACTTCAATACTTTCAATGTCGTTCGGGTTCATTAAACCAAAATTCTCCATAACCACACCATCAACAACATATAACGGATTGGTAGAAGAATTGATTGTAGACATACCACGAATTACAACACGGCTTTGGTAAGCACCTGGCTGCGATGAATTGGAATAAATATTTACCCCTGAAGCTTTACCTCTTAAGTTATCAAGTGGGCTAAAACTCTGTGCTTTAATCAGCTCCTCACCTTCGGTTTTCGAAATAGAACCGGTTACATCCTGCTTACGCAAAGTACCATAACCAATGGCAACTACTTCTTCAATACCAATGGTTTCTTCCTCCATTGTAATATTGATTACAGCTTTTCCGGCAATCTCCATTTCCTGGGTTTTCATACCCACAAAAGAAAACTGTAAAACATCAGTATCAGAAACACCGCCGATTGTATACTCTCCATTCGCATTGGTTACAGTACCATTTGATGTTCCTTTAACAATTACAGTTACTCCTGGCAAAGGCTGGCCTCCACCGTCGGATACAATACCCGAAATGCTTTGTTGTTCACTTCGTATGCTTATGTTTCCGGCACTTTCACTATCCATTTCAGCAGGATAAAGCATAATATGCCTGTCGTAAGTTACATAGTTAACATCGGTTCCGTCAAATACTACATCCAAAATTTCATCAATTTGCTGATCGTTTAATTCTACCGATACTTTTCGGTTCATATCGATCAGTTCAGAACTATAGGCAAAATGAAATTCCGATTGTTTTTCAATCTCGTCAAGTACTTCCACAACTTTTTTGTTGTGCATAGCTAGTGTTAGTTTGGTTGATTGACTATAAACACTTGCAGAAACTTGCATTAGTCCAACCAGTAAAAACAAAAATGTTAGTTTCATAAGCTTTAAACTTTTACTCCAAAAGGAAGGCATACCTCTTCCCTGGATTAGGATTTTTTTCATAGTTTTACATTGATTTAAATTATAACTTAATTTACCGTTTGCCGATGGTAAATGAGGACCGGAAGTGTTGTCGCACTTTCGGTTTTTTTTATCTCGACAATTCTCTTGCTTTTTCTTCGTCTAGTTCAAATACAATTACATTTTTTTCTTGTTTAGTTTTAATTGGTGCTATCTTTTCCATAATCTGAATAATTTCGTCCAGTGGTTCGTTTTTAATAGTGAATGTGAAAGGAAAATTCTTTAACTCTTCAGCAAACTCAAATTCCTGGTTGTATCTTTTCTCTAGCCTTTTCACCACCTCTACAAGTGGCTGATTATAAATATTCAGAATACCGTCTTTCCACGAGGTATATTTCATTGTATTTACCTCGCTTATACTTAGTTGATGGTTTGATTTTACAAACGATGCTCTCTCTCCCGGACTAAGAAAATACTGAAATGAGGCTACTGCCGGACTTAAAAGTTGAACTTTTCCCGATTCCAAAACAATGTCGATATTTTCCGATCCGGGGTAAGCCTCCACATTAAATTTTGTTCCGTGAACTTTAACCTGAATCTCGCCACTACTTACCACAAACGAAAGATCGTCATTTGTTTGAACATCAAAATAGGCTTCACCCTCCAATTTCACCTCGCGGTTATTCTCTGCAAACAGGTTATTGTAGCTAATTTTTGATCCTGAGTTTAACCAAACCATCGAGCCATCGGGCAATTTCACTTTTGAAATATGACCATTTTCGGCTTCAATTTCCGAGTACCAAATGTCTTTTTCTTTAGTTGATGAAACAATGTAAGCTCCTCCACCTAAACTCAGCACAAAAAAGAAGATGGCGGCAATCCGAACCAATAGGTTCACCTTATCAGAATACTGCCATCTTTTGAAACTTTCTTGTAACATCTGATCTTGAATATGTAGCCAGCTCTTTTCACTTCCTTCGGGAAGCGGTTTATTTTGCTGGCTTTTATTCCAACCTAACCTAGAACTATCAAAAATTATGCAATTCTCCTTTTTTCTTACCCACTTCAATAATTGCATCTGCTCGTTTGCCGATGCTCGCCCTTCCAAATATTTCTCTATTATCTCTTTCATGTTATAATCTGATAGGAGTACACAAAAAGTGAAAAAACCCTACCTGTTTTCTTAAAATTTATTTTTAACGATTTCTACAAACCAACAGAACTGTTGATTTACAACAAGCTTCCACAACCTCTGCATAACTACTTTTCAAGCAGCATGGTTATAATAATAATAAGTACCGGGTATTGGTCAACTAATTTTTTCCTGATCTGTTCTTTGGCTTTAGCAATATGCTTTTCAACCATTTTTATGCTAATTCCCATTTCGTCAGCTACTTCTTTTTGCTTTCTGCCTTCAATTTTACAAAGCTTAAATACCTGTTTCATTTTTTCAGGAAGCTCATCAACTGCTTCCTGAAACGACTCAACAAGTTGTTCCTCCAGACTTTTTTCTTCTTTCCCCAATAAATCGATCTGGTACAAATACTGAAGTTCACTCACTTCTTCCACATCAATGGAGGAAGTGGTCTTTTCCAGCTTTTCATTGCGTAAGAAGTTCAGACAGTTATTGCGTAGAATTACAAAAAGGTAACTTTCTATTGAACGGTCGGTTTTTATAGAATTGCGCTTTTCCCAAAGCGTAATAAAGGTTTCCTGAATAAGGTCTTCAACTTTGTTATCGTCGGAAACAAACAATTTGCAATATCCTCTTAGGCGAGGATATAACATGCGGAACACATCTTTAAAAGCAGTGGGGTTCCCTTCTTTTAGGTTTACGTTAGTTTGAATATCGAACATCGATTTTCGTTAAAGTCTCACAAATTAAAGAAATTTATGTGACACTTAGGATCAACAGTGTCAGTTTTTATAAACAAAAAAGGCCCTGCCAAATTGCAGAGCCTTTCACTATTGTTGTTTTAATGCTAGATACATTTTTTACCTGATCCGTTCGGATTTCCGGTTACTTTCCAGGTATTTCCAGAGTTTAACAACTCATCAACGCAGGTTACTTTACGCGTCTTCTGTACATCCTTAATTTGTGCTTCCATTTCAGTATCGTAAACAAGAGCCGGTACTGCACGAATTACACCAAATGCAACCGGGAAATCAGGCAAAGCCATATTTATTAATGCCAAATGCAATGTTGGATCAACTTCCATTGCATCGTGTACCAGAATATCATCTTCGGTAACGCCGTTTTCGCCAATCTTAACAACTTTTAGTTTGCCATTTTCGAATACCAGACCTTTTTCGTTTTCAGCACCAAAGATCATTGGCTTTCCGTGTTCAAGCAAAAGCTGACGGTCGGCACGGTGATTCGGATCGGTAATAGCAGTATGAATACCATTGTTAAAAATCACACAGTTCTGAAGTACTTCAACCACTGAGGTTCCTTTGTGTTGTGCTGCTTTTTCGAAGACCGACTGGCTCAGTTTCAGGTTTCCGTCGATTGAACGGGCGTAGAATGAACCACGAGCTCCAAGAACAAGTTGCCCCGGAACAAACGGATCTTCAACAGTTCCGAATGGAGATGTTTTACTCACAAAACCACGATCGGAAGTTGGTGAATACTGTCCTTTGGTCAAACCATAAATACGGTTGTTGAAAACCACCATATTTACATCAATATTTCTTCTAATCAGGTGAATAAAGTGGTTACCTCCGATGGCCATCGAGTCACCGTCGCCAGTCATAACCCAAACATTCAAATCAGGATTGGCTGCTTTCACACCCGATGCAATTGCCGCTGCACGACCGTGAATGGTGTGAAAACCAAATGTATTCATGTAATATGGGAAACGCGATGAACAACCAATTCCCGAAATTACGGCAAATTTCTCTTTCGGAATTCCCATTCCGGCCATGGTACGTTGTACGGCATTAATAATGGCAAAGTCGCCACAGCCCGCACACCAACGTACTTCGTTCTCGCTTTTAAAATCTTTTATCGTATATTTTACATCAGTCATTGCTTAGTCCTCCAAAAGTTTAGTAATACTTTCTTTTAATTCGCTAACGGTAAATGGCAGACCTTTTACCTTGTTGACCTGGTAATAGTTGAACTCAGGCAACTCATCACGCAAATAGGCCACGAACTGTCCAAGGTTCAGTTCGCAAACAATAATCTTTTTGAATTTGCTGAATACTTCTTTTGTATTTTTTGGAAGTGGTTTAATGTAGTTGAAATGAGCCAAACTAACATTTTTACCAGCCATACGCATTTCGCGAACAGTGCTTGCTGTGTGGCCGAAAGTACCTCCCCAGCTCACAACAAGAACATCTCCCCCGTCTTCGTCGCCACAAATATCCAGTTCAGGAATCATATCAACTACGCGCTGAACTTTTTCTTCCCTGATCTCGCTATTCACCTGGTGGTTTTCCGGATCGTGACTTACTGTTCCTGTGATATTCTTCTCTAATCCACCAATTCTGTGTTCAAAACCAGCCATTCCCGGAATTGCCCATTCGCGTGCCAAGGTTGCGGCATCGCGTTTATATGCCTGGAATTCTTCGCTGTCTTTTGCAAATCGAGGGGTAATAGATGGCATATCGGCCATTGAAGGAATTTTCCATGGCTCGCTACCGTTTCCTAAGAAACCATCGGTAAGCAAAATAACCGGCACCATTCTTTCCAAAGCAATTTTCGCTGCCATAAAAGCATAATGGAAACAATCGGATGGTGTGCTGGCTGCCAATACCACAACAGGGCTTTCACCATTACGACCGTAAAGCGCCTGCATTAAATCCGACTGCTCGGTTTTTGTTGGCAGACCTGTTGACGGGCCACCACGCTGAACATTTACAATAACCAGCGGCAATTCGGCCATAACAGCCAAACCAATTGCTTCTCCTTTAAGTGCCAACCCCGGACCGGAAGTGGAAGTAACAGCAAGGTCGCCGGCAAACGAAGCCCCGATAGCTGAGCAGATACCTGCAATTTCATCCTCGGCCTGGAATGTTTTTACACCAAGGTCTTTTCGTTGCGATAATGCGGTTAAAATATCGGTTGCCGGAGTAATTGGGTACGATCCCAAAAACAGTTCCAATCCCGATTTTTCAGCTGCAGCTAAAAGTCCCCATGCAGTAGCATGGTTACCATTAATATTTCGGTAAGTACCATTTTCAATTTCTGCAGGATGTACCAGATAACTTGGTGTCATATGTTGCATAGTTAAACCATAGTTATAACCATCGTGCAGCACTTTAATGTTGGAATCAACAACAACCGGCTTTTTCCTGAATTTATTTTTCACAAAATCCTCAACGTACTCCAGCGGGCGATTAAACATCCAGCAAACCAAACCTAAAGCAAACATGTTTTTGCTTCGAAGCACACTTTTGTTATCCAAACCAAAATCCTTCAGGCCTTCTTGTGTTAGACTCGAAATTGGAACCGGGATTTTAAAATAATCCTCAAGGTTACATTCTGTAAATGGATCGTCAGTTTTAAAATTCGCCTTCTTCAAATTCTTTTCAGTAAACGAATCAGAATCGTATATAATGGTACCACCAGGCTCTAAAAAGCGTGCATTCGCCTTAATTGCCGCAGGATTCATAGCAACCAACACATTCGCACTATCCCCCGGGGTATTCACTTGTTTTTGCCCAAATTGTACCTGAAAACCCGATACACCGCCTACTGTTCCCTGTGGTGCACGAATTTCGGACGGATAATCCGGGAAGGTAGAAATATCATTCCCAAGAAGCGCTGTAGTGTCGGAAAACAAAGTTCCGGTAAGCTGCATTCCATCGCCGGAATCGCCAGAAAACCTAATGGTAACTTCTTCCAGTTCGATAACTTTAGTTTCTTTCATCTCATTAAAATTTATAGCTTTTAGCGGTATTCGATGTAACTCGCTTTTAATCTCTCTTTGTAATTCGAAAAATTATACCCGCTCGTTTCATCTCTAAAAATATTTGATTTCATTTTCGAAAAAAGAATGGTTGATTTTCACCCAACCCCAATTTTCAAATTTTAGTTATTTTCTTTTAAGTCTGTATAATTCATAAAAAAAACGACTCCAAAACTACTAAATCATAATTTTAGAACCGGTTTTCATCAAGGTCGATCAAAATATCTTAAAACAAAAGTAACCATTATTTAACAAGATTTCGATGACTTCTGTGATAGTTTTTTGGTTTTCTTATTTTTGTAATCAATTTAAAACCAATTCAGATAATGGCTATTATAAAAGAGTTAAAAGATAAAACGCCGAAAGTAGGTAAAGATTGCTTTCTGGCTGAAACAGCAACACTTATAGGCGACGTGGAGCTAGGTAACAACTGTAGTATTTGGTACAATGCTGTAATTCGTGGCGATGTGCATTACATTAAAATAGGTAATAACACCAACGTGCAAGACAATGCTACGATACACGCTACCTACCAAAAAAGCCCTACCAATATTGGCAACAACGTAACTATTGCGCACGGTGCCATTGTTCATGGTTGTACCATTAAAGATAATGTAATGATTGGTATGAACGCTGTTATACTTGACAATGCAATTGTAGAAAGTAATTCGATAATTGCTGCCGGCTCGGTAGTTACCAAAAATACGCGTGTTGAATCGGGCAGTGTTTATGCAGGCATTCCGGCCCGGAAAGTAAAAGATATCAGTGCAGAACTGTTACATGGCGAGGTAGAGCGAATTGCAAATGCCTACCATATGTATTCAAGCTGGTACAAATAGTGTCGGAAGTTGGGAGAATGAAGCACGAAGAAAAGAAATTTAAAAACCAAAAATTAGAATAATGAAACCAACCTTACTCATACTGGCTGCCGGAATGGGAAGTCGTTTTGGAGGCCTTAAACAGGTTGAACCTGTTGGCCCAAATGAAGAGGCAATTATCGACTACACAATTTTCGACGCCATTCGCGCCGGTTTTGGCAAAGTAGTTTTTGTAATTCGCGAAAGTTTTGCCGATGCTTTTAAAGAAAAGTTTGAAGCAAAACTAAGTGGTAAAATCGATGTGGAATATGTTTTTCAGGAGCTGGATAACCTGCCTGAAGGTTTTTCATTGCCCGAAGGACGTGAAAAACCCTGGGGAACAGCGCATGCAATATTGGTTGCCAAAGACGTCATTAACGAGCCTTTTTGCGCAATAAATGCCGACGACTTTTACGGAGAGGGAGCCTACCAGATTATGGCCGACTTCCTGAACAACTCAGTGCAGGAACAAACTTTTTCGATGATCGGTTACCAACTTAAAAACACGTTGTCGGAACACGGATCAGTTTCGCGGGGTATGTGCACGGTAAACGAAAAGAACAACCTGATAAAGATTGTTGAGACTCACAAAATATTCAAAAAAGAAAATGCTGCCGTTACCATTGCGGAAGATGGATCGGAAACTCCTTTAACAGGAAACGAAAGAGTGTCGATGAATTTCTGGGGTTTTCATCCTTCGATTTTCAAGACACTGGAAAGCAAATTTGTAAAATTCCTTGAAACTGAGATAGACAAACCAAAATCAGAAATGTACATTCCTTCGGTAGTTTTCGAAATGATCGAAGACAAAGAGGTGGAAGTAAAAGTACTTGAAGCCAACTCGCCGTGGTTTGGCGTAACTTACAAAGAGGACAAACCAATTGTGGTAAATAAAATTAACGCCTTAATTAAAGAAGGTGTGTATCCGGCGAAACTCTGGTAATACATATACCTTATATATAAAACAGGAAGTCGGGAATTATAACTCCCGGCTTCTTACCTATTAATACAAATATGACGGATCTAAAAAGCATTGCACAAAACTTTCAGCTCGAAGCCGAAATTGAAAACGTAAAACCATTGGGCGAAGGTTTTATAAACGACACCTTTATTATTACTACCAAAAACAGTGGTCCCCGGTATATTCTGCAGCGCAAAAACAAAAACATCTTCTCTCCCATCCCCGCGATGATGGAAAATATTGAAAAAGTTTGCACGCACATTAAAAAGAAAGTTGTTGATGCCGGTGGCGATCCGTTGCGGGAGGCAATGACCGTCATTCCCGCCAAGGATGAAGAACTGTATTTTCTTGATGACGAAGAAGAATTTTGGGCAGTTTGTCTTTTTATAGAAGACACCATCGCTTATGAAGCTGCAGAAACACCGGAACTGGCGTATGCCGGTGGTAAAGGAATTGGAAAATTCCAATCGCTGGTAGCCGATTTAAAAGAGCCGCTTGTAAATATTCTTCCTGGTTTTCACGATATCCGTTACCGTTTTAAACAGTGGAACGAGGTGCTGGCAAAAGATCCGGTTGGCAGAAAAGAAAAAGTGAGCGAAGAAATTTCGTGGATCGAAAGTAGAAAATCGGAAATGCTGGCATTTTGGGAGTTGGTGGAAAACGGAGAAATTCCAACACGCATCAGTCACAACGACACCAAAATAAACAACATTTTATTCGATAAAAACGGCGAAGTACTTTGTGTTATTGATTTAGACACCGTACTTAACAGCACCGTACTAAACGACTTTGGCGATGCCATGCGTTTTTACACCAACACCGGTTTGGAAGACGATACAAATCTGGAAAATGTTTCGATGGACATGGCCATCTTTAAAGCTTTTTCCAAAGGATATCTGGAGGAAACAGCTTCATTCCTGATCCCGAAAGAAATTGAATACCTGGCATTTTCAGCGCGTTACATTACCTACGAACAGATTTTGCGATTTTTGATGGATTACATTGACGGAGATAATTATTACAAAACCAAATCTACCGATCATAATTTGGTTCGTGCACGCGCACAATACAAATTATTGCAAAGCATGGAAGAACAGTTTGCTGAAATGGACAGCTTTGTAAAATTGTATGTTTCGGAACTACAGAATTAGGAAATACTTGTTTTAGAGGTGAACCGTTTTTGCGTTCACCTCGCGTCCCATAAATAATGCAGCTTTGCTTTCGAAAGTTGCAGCCGATTCGGTGGTTTGATATTCCAAACTGCTACCTTTCGTTAATCGTTTTTCTATTTCGGGATGACGCTGCAAATAATCAACCAGTTTTTCGGCAACAATGGCTCCCTGTGTCAATATATTTATATTCTCAGGCACATACTTTTTAATCACATCAATCAGCAAAGGATAGTGCGTGCACCCCAAAATAAGGGTATCTAACGATTTATCTTTCTGAAATACGGAGGCGATATTTTTCTTCACGAAATAGTCGGCACCCGGATTATCCATTTCATTATTCTCCACAAGCGGCACCCACATTGGGCAAGCCTCCTGAACAGTTGATTTCACATGTCCTTCCGACCACTTCTCCAAT
This sequence comes from uncultured Draconibacterium sp., assembly GCF_963677575.1. Lineage (NCBI taxonomy): Bacteria > Pseudomonadati > Bacteroidota > Bacteroidia > Marinilabiliales > Prolixibacteraceae > Draconibacterium > uncultured Draconibacterium sp. The sequence goes on along the minus strand of NZ_OY782038.1, from coordinate 5,413,973 downwards.
TCAATAGGATACGACTCCGACACCACCGTTCCTACCGTTCCCAAAACGCCAACATGTCCATTCTTCGTAATTTCCGATACTTTTTCAACACTTGGGCGAATTACACCCAACACTCGATTATCGGGAGCCAGGTGCGGCAAATCCAACATTTGAATATTGCGCAAAGCCTTTGCCGAAGCTGTGTTACAGGCAATAATTACCAGCGGGCATCCTTGCGCAAATAAATATTTTACTGCCTGCAAAGTGTAATCATAAACCACATCGAACGACCGTGTACCGTAAGGTGTTCGTGCATTGTCGCCAAGATATAAGAAGTCGTATTCGGGTATCGATTTAATCAGCTCTTTTAAAACGGTCAAGCCGCCATACCCGGAATCAAAAACTCCAATTGGAGAGGATTTCATATGATTCAAATCGTTTATTTTTTAGCGCTCAGAAACCAGTTTATAAGCATCATTATAGAATTTTCCCAGGTTCGACCAATCGAAGTGCATAGCCGCTTCCTCGCAACGATAACGCAATGCAATCCTGTCGCGACGCGATAAGCTTACAAACTCGAATAACATGTTTGCCAGCTCTTCGGCTGCCCGGTTAAAATTACCATCGGTGCGATCGATAATTAACATTCCTTTGTTATCGTGATCTTCAACATTGCTCACCACATAATCACCAAATCCGGCCAAGTTACTGGTTATCGATGGTAAACCACTGGCCAAACATTCAAGCGGGGTATACCCCCAAGGTTCGTACATACTCGGGAAAATTCCGAGGTGGCATCCGCGCACAAACTGCGTGTAATCCATTTTAAACAGTGGGTTCGTTGTTGAAATAAAATCAGGATGATATACAATCTTAACTTTATCGTGTCGGTTATTCACCAGGTTCGACGTACGCAGAAAATTCAGAATTTCATCCTTCGCATCGTCAACCAAAGCATGAGTTACCACCTTGGGCAGGTTCTGTGTTTTCCAACTCTGTACGTTACGTCGCAATTTTAGTCTCAGGTAATCGTCAACCAAAGCCCTTAAATCCGGAAACTCATAAGGACCTGTTGATCGTGTAATTTCGTTGTACAGCCTATCTCCCACCTGTTCTTTAATTTCTTCTACTACGCGGCCTACATCCTCAATCTGTGCTTTCGATTGCAACACCTCAGGATTGAATGAATAGAACGGGCGTTTTGTAATAAAGAACGAAACTACCGTCATATCCGTTCCGGCCTGCTGCATTTTCCAGTTCAATCGCGCCAGTGCTTCGAGCGTTAAATCGTAACCTTTATTTTGGTATTCGTAACGTCCTGACGTAAAAAAATACAGGGTTTTATCAAGGTCGAAAGAATAACTCTGAAAAAAGTGCCCCATTACAAACTCATGGATCTTTTTCTTCACCTGAACGTGCTGGTTTTGCACCTCGTGTGTCGCTTCAAAACGCTCAATATTCAATCCGTTAGGCAAAATCATATCGGGTGTTCGGCCCAACAAATGTGTACACTCGCGCGCCGTTACCTCACTAACAGTTGTAAATACATGTGCACCGTGTGCCGATGCCCGCTCGATATGAGCAATGGGCGCCACATTAAATTTATTGGCCTCTTCTTCCCAATTGTAAAAAGGCAAATGACTGTAAAATTCCTGATCATTCATTGCCAGGTAACGGCCCAGCAACGTTGCGTGGGTTGTAAATACCGTTTTTATATTCAGGTTCGATTTGCGAATTCCGGGAATTGGCAAACCAGCCATCCACTCGTGAAAGTGCGCTATAACATTATCGTTACAGAAATCGCTTCCGCACAAATAATGGAAAAACTCTTTCACCTGAAATCCAAAAGCCGCAACTTTATCCAGCAATTCATCGCCATCGGGAATGGCAATATTGTAATCTTTAAACAGGTAATATTTTATTTCACCAAGCTTGTCATAAATCGAATAAGGATTGAAAAGAATCACATTCGGGCGACCAGAGACGATCCATTGTCCGTAATACACTTCGAAGCCCCGTGATTGCATTTCTAAAACAGCTTTACCAATAGGCGTGGAAAAATCGGTTGCCGGATCGAAATGTGCTGCCGCCTGATCGGCAAAATAAGGCCCGATAAGGAAATAGTTGTCGTTTCCCCACTCCTTAATAACCGATGGTACTTTTGAACGAATTACCGTATAAATACCTCCAACCTGGTTACAAACTTCCCAGGCTACTTCAAATAATTTGGCGTTTGCCACCCGATCCTTTTTATCATTCTCCTTATTTATCTTCGCTGCTTTCATATGTTTATTTTAGTTAGTTCTCTGGTTATTATTACATTTAGTGTTTACAGAAATGACCGTATGTACGGTATATTTGAGATCAATAAATATAGTTTTTATCTATTATCAATCCAATATGTTTTAAAATAAAAAATAGCATATCAAAACACGATTCGATGTACGCTACATGAGACTGGCTGCATTATTGCGCAATTCATTTATCACTAAACCGGCCAATATTCGCATCCAAATCTCAGATAGCCACTAACTTTCGACATTTTATACCAACAGAAAAGGGACGCACTCAACAGTGCATCCCTTTACTAAAATTTATTCATATGAAAATGGTGTTAATTAACACCTGTGCGAACGTCCCAGTACATTTTTTTACCCCACATGCGATCTTCTACCTGATCCCAAAAAGGTGCAATGTTGTCTGTATTCAAGTTATACTCGTTTGTTGGATATGGCTGTCTGAATGGTGGACGGCTGTGTCCGATATAGAAAGCATCCGGTGCTGCAGCCAACAATGGAACATCAGTTCTTCTTGTTTCGGCCCATGCTTCCTGTCCGTTTTTAAACAGTGAAATCCATTTTTGGATATAAATCTGATCCATATCATCGCCATAAGCGATTTCATCTTGTGCCAAATAAGCATCAATATCAGCTGTAACAACTCCGTTTTCTTCCAACGAAGCAGTAATCCCGGCCTCGTAAGCATCTTCGGCAGTTGTACCAACATTGTAGCCTCTGGCTGCAGCTTCAGCAACAATAAAGTTTACTTCTGCAAAGTTCATGTAAGGAGAAAAACCGGCAGCATCATCACGAAAGCGGGCTCCCATACGCGAAATTTCACTCAAAACAACTTTTTCACTCTTCAAACCAACAATAACGCCACGATATTCACCATCAGATAATGCAGGCTTGGCATAAACAGGTAAGCGCGGATCATTAAAAGCAATTAACTGATCAACTAATACATCGGACAAACCATGGTCATCACGGTCATCAACTTCTTTATTGGTATAAAATGGCTCGTAATAGGGATCGGCTCCTGACCAGTAGAAATATGCATTCTCATCGTTCGATGCAATAACAGGATAAGTAGATGGGTTACCTGTAATCTGTTCAATAACACTTTTAGCAGTAGCAGCATCAGCATCCATTAAACGACAAGCCATTCGTAAACGTAAACTATTTGCAAATTTCTGCCACAATTCGGTATCTCCGCTAAACAAAAGGTCTCCACTTCCCAAGGCATCACCAGCCTCCTGATTAAACAACGAGTTAGCTTCCTCTAACATATCCATTATCGCAGGATAAATTACTTCCTGTGTTTCGTATGCAGGCGATAAAACATCGTCTTCGGCACCAAGTGCATCAGTAAACGGAATATCTCGCCACATATCAGTAGCAATTAACCAAATGTAAGCACTGTAAGTAGTTGCTGCTGCAATCATATTTACATCGCCTGCTTCCTCTGATTGCATTATTATTTGTTTCAGATTCTGCTGGTTGCGATAAACAGTTGCAAAGTAAGAATTGAAAGTACTTTCCCTGAACTCATAAATTGACTCCTCCGCATACTGGATTTTTCCAACCTGGTTTGAATAACCTAAGGTTCCGGCTCCAATTGCGGAAAGGCTAAAAGTATTTGCTGTGAAGTTGTTAAGCACATATGCCATAATATTTGTCGATGGCACTGTGGTCGGATTATTCGGATCGGTATTAATATCTTCATAATCCCCTGTACACGATACTATTGCTACAATTAGCAAAAGTACGATACTAAATCTTGTATTTTTAAATTTTAACATGTTGTTTCAGTTTTAATAGTGAACAGAATTAAAATGTTACACTTAATTTAAATCCTAAATTACGGGTTGCCGGAAGCTGGTATTGTTCAATTCCCATGCCTGATTCAGTTGTTCCGAAAGCTGTTTCAGGATCAATACCGATGTCGTTGGACTTATGTGTCCATAAAATGGCCATATTACGACCAACAAAAGAAATATTGGCACTTTTAATAAAACCAACTTTATCAAGCAAGCTTGATGGAAGCGTATAACCAAAAGTTATTTCTCTCAGTTTTATAAAACTACCATCGATAATACCTGCTTTTTCAATTCCCCAATATCTTTTATAGTAATCCTGTGCTGAAACTACAATATCATTAATACTTCCGTCTTCTTTAACAACAGTTTCATCTTTCAGCACATCCTGCCCAACAACAACCCCCACTTCGCGTATATTATATCCTTCAGCGCCTTGACGAGAAGCCATTTGTGCAGTTTCTGCGCTAACTCCCGACATGCCACCAAACCAATCAGTTACAGAAAAGACATCGCCTCCCCAACGCATATCAACAAGGAAACTGGCATTGAAATTTCTCCAGCTAAATGAGTTGTTAATACCTCCAATCCAATCTGGCATTACATTACCAATAATGTCGGGAGCATCTCCCGGAGTTGGCAAACCGTTGGAACCAACAACCACATCGCCGTTCTTACGGTTGTATGAATAGCCTTTTATCACCCCGAAAGTCTCGCCAGGAATTGCTTCGATAGTAACTGCCCCCCAAGAGGCACCGATCTGGTATTTTTTAAGGTCAGCATACAATTTATTAACTGTATTTTTGTTTTTCGCCCAGTTAAGCATTACTTCCCAGTTCAATCCTCTTTTCGATTTCAACACCTGACCAATAAGCTCCAGCTCAATACCTTTGTTTTCTATTTCACCGGCATTAATCATTACAGCATCATATCCGGCTGCATCACTGATATCAACCTTCATAATCTGGTCTTTGGTAACCTTATCGTAGTAAGTAGCGTTCAAACCTAACCTGTTGTTAAAGAAACGAAGCTCGGTACCGACCTCCATCGAAACAACCTTTTCAGGTTTCAATCCTGTTGGAGGAAGTGTTAATGGCAAACGGAAAGGTGTAGTTCCGTTGTATGGATCATCTGATTCATAAGTCATTGACAACTGGTAAGGATCTGTTGCATTACCTACCTGTGCCCAACTTGCCCTCAATTTAGCAAACGAAAGAATATTAGATTTAATTGGCAACGCTTCGGTGGCTAACCAACTCATTGTTGCCGATGGGTAGAAGAATGACCAGCTATCAGCAGGCAGTGTTGAACTCCAGTCGTTACGCCCTGTTAAATCCAGGTAGAGCCATTTTTTATAGTCGAATGATACCGATCCAAAAACAGAGTTTGATTGCAGTTCACTATCGAATTGCGAAACACTTGGGTTTCCGTTTACGTTTCCAATGGTATACAAATCAGGTACAGTTAACGAACTGGCTGAAAATTCTGTATAATGACGGTTATAATCGCGGTAGTTGGCACCAACAGTACCGTTCAACCCGAAATCACTTGTAATTTGTTTATTAAAACTAAAAATAAGATCAGTATTTAACTCATGCTGAAAAGTTTGTTTCTGCGTAAATTCTCCACCGGCCTGAACACCGTTAGAGCCATCAGCTGCAACTTGTTTTGTAAACAAGTGAAACCAGTCAACACCTAAACGTCCCATTACACTTAGCCAGTCAGTTAATTGATAATTCAAAGTCATATTACCATAAATACGGTCTTTTTGCAATGAGTTGGTATTTTTATTCACTGTCCAGTACGGGTTATTATGGAAGTTGGAATTCCAGTTGTAAGGATTACCATGAATATTATACGTATCCCAATTTTCTTTCAAAGCAGCCATATCTACCTGACGGCCAAACCATCCACCAATCGATTGCATTGGGTTATTGGCAGTATATCCCTGACTCGGAACGTTATCCGATTTTGTTTGTGTATAAGTAACAGCCCCTTGTGCTGTTAATCGTTTAGCAGCAGTAATAGAACCGCTTAAACTGGCAGTTGTTCTATCCATATCAGTGTTAGGAATAGTTCCGGTAATATCCTGACGCGACAGAAACAAACGTGTACTTCCTTTATCAGAAGCTCCCTGAATTGACAAACTATTGTCAACAGTCACCCCTGTTTCAAAAAAGTCTTTCACGTTATCAGGATGTGAGATCCATGGTGTTTTTTGATATACGCCATCCGCTACAGGACTAGTGAACTGCGACAGTTGTAACCCAATATCCATACGAGGCCCCCAGGATTCGTCCAAGTGATCGTTAACACCACTACCACGACCATCAACATACTTAAATCCATAAGTGTCTGACCAATCCTGATAATTCAAAGAAGTTTCATCATCATTATTATAATAAAACTCTGATGCAGAACTTCCCTGACCATATCTATTCTGGTAGTTAGGAATAATATAAGCATCACTAAAAGTAACGCTTGAGTTTAATTGCACCTCAAATCCTTTGCTTTTATCTGCTTTCTTAGTGGTAATAAGTATCACACCGTTTGCAGCGTTCATACCATACAAGGCAGCTGCGTTTGCACCTTTTAAAACTGTAATCGATTCGATGTTTTCAGGAGCAAGGTCAGAGGCACCGTTACCAAAGTCGACGTCACCCCACTGATCAACATCTGATCCGTAGTTGCTGATTGGCACACCATCAACCACGAACATTGGCTGGTTGTTACTAAACGAGCTGTTACCACGAATGGTAATACGAGAAGAACCTCCAATTGCACCAGTAGCACTTGTTACCTGCACACCGGCGATTTTACCTGACAATGAATTAACAATGTTAGGGTCTTTTGCTTTTGTTAGTTCCTCGCCCGAAACCTCCTGCACCGCATATCCCAGTGCTTTCTTCTCGCGCGAAATACCAAGTGCAGTTACCACAACTTCGTCAACAGCAATGTTTTCACTCTCCATTGCCGCATCAACAACTGAGCGTCCTGCAATTTCAACTTCGAGGGTTTGCATTCCTACAAACGAAAAAACCAATGCAACTGCATCATCGGGAACTTTCAACGAGTAATTTCCATCAACATCGGAAATTGTTCCAGTGGTAGTACCTTTAACGGAGATCGAAGCTCCGGGTATACCCATTCCGTCCTCCTCGGACGTTACGGTACCTGTTATTATACTGGTTTGAGCCTGAACAAGGCCAACCATGAATAACAAATACGTAAAAATTAGCGTAATTTTTTTCATAGAAGTAAATTATTTTAAGTTCGCAATAAAATTCAATACATTTCAAACATAAAGCATATACAAATAAGTTTCGAATAGCTTTTTGATATCATTTCCCTCAACATGCTAGCACTTTTCTATCTCGACACAATACTAGCTGATGACAAAAGCTTTTTTTATAACATTCGTCATATTTATATGTCAACACATTGGTTTTGTGCGAATAACGAAATCTTCAATTTTACTCCTGGGAATCAGCAACTCTTACATTTAGCTCATTTTCAGCAACATAAAATATTTACATTACCAATTAACATTTATTAAAGAATTATTAAAAAAGATGGAGAGAATAAGAAACGAGGCTAACTTTACTAATAAATTACCTGTATTCGGGAGATATTTCTATCAGATATCAACATTATATGACAGTTTTCTTACAATTATTTACCAGAGTGTAAATATTCTTTGTATTTCCTGCCGTTTTGATGGGGTGTTTAGGCTTAGTATTTTTATTCAGTTACAGGCACAAAAAAACCGCTTATCTTTCGATAAGCGGCTTTCAATATTGTAGTAATTAGGTTTCTTATTGAATACCCAATTTAGCTTTTACTAATGGTAAAACGTCAACACTTTGGTTCGACTTGTAAAGAATAGTTCTGTTTCCTGCACCTGAATCGAAAACATAAATCAGACCTTGTTCTTTAGCTACTGCTTCAATGGCCTCTTCTGCTTTATCAAAAACAGGTCCTAAAAGCTCAGCTTGTTTTTGTTGTACTTGCTGTTGAGCAGTAACCTGATAATTCTGAATGCGTTGTTGTACATCCTGAATTTCGGCAATCTTTGCGTTTCTTTTAATTTCAGAAACCTCTTCTCCCATTGCTTCAAATTCGGCTAATTTTGTCTGGTAGTCCTTTTGCATTTCACCAAGAATTTCTTCCAATTCCCCCTGGAAGGTATTGAACTCGGTTTCAGCAGCAGTTCGTTCCGGCATAACCTGAACCAACGCTTGCAGGTCGATATGACCGAATTTTAAAGATTGCGCATTGGCAGCAGTATATGATGCTACAGTGAACATAAGCACTGCCATTAATTTCATTAAATTTCTCATAATCAATGTGGTCTTAATTTTTGCTTGCAAATATAGTATTTAATACCAATTAATAGTTAAAATGAACAATTGATTTAAGTCGAATCATTCTATTTTAAAAGCGAACTACTGTTCTATTTATACCCCAGTTTTCTCAGTACTTCGTCGCTGAGATCGTAACGTGGGTTGGTATAGAATAAAGTAGCGTCGCCGGCCTTATCAAAAATTACGGCATAACTACCATCGGTAGCTATTTCCTGAACGGCATTGAAGATGTCGTCCTGAATAGGTTTAATCAATCCCTGACGCTTTTTGAACAGGTCGCCACTTGGACCAAAATACTTACGTTGCAAATTCTTATAATCTTTTTCTTTTGTAATAATCACATCTTCGCGCTTGCGTTTCATGTCTTCAGATAACAGCACACTTTCAGCCTGAAAATCCTGATACATCTGTTCGATCTCAGCATGCATCGATTCCAGCTCTTTTTGGTATTGCGACGACAACTGATTAAGTTGCTCCTGCGCAGCGTCAAACGATGGAATGTTTTCCATAATGTACTCAGAATCAATAAACGCG